>DAIRFU010000839.1:0-2810 GCA_036794935.1 Kofleriaceae bacterium
GTTGCCGACGTCCTCGGCCGCGAAGATCACGATCCGGCGGATCACGAAGCGCGGGTCCTCGCCGGCCTCGAGCATGCGCGTCATCCAGTACACCGCGGCGTCGGGGTCCGAGCCGCGCATGCTCTTGATGAACGCGCTCACCACCCCGTAGTGCTCGTCGCCTGCCTTGTCGTAGAGCAGGCTCTTGCCCTGCGCAGCTTCTGCGACGTGCTCCGCGGTGAGCGCAGCGTTTTCGCCCGCGAGCGAGGCCGCGACCTCGAGGACCGAGTAGAGCCGGCGCGCGTCCCCGGCCGCCGCCGCCACGATCTGCGCCGTCACCTCCGCATCGATCGTGACCCGCATCGCCCCGAGCCCGCGATCCGTATCCGCCACCGCGCGCGCGACCAGACCCGCCAGCTCCTCGTCCGCGAGTGGCTCGAGCCGCACGATCCGGCACCGCGACAGCAGGGCGGCGACCACGCCGAAGCTCGGGTTCTCGGTCGTCGCGCCGATCAGCGTGACCGTGCCGGCCTCGACGTGCGGTAGCAGCGCGTCCTGCTGGGTCTTCGAGAACCGGTGGATCTCGTCGATGAACAGCAGCGTCCGGGCGCCGAACTGGTCGCGCCGGGTCGCCGCCTTGGCGATCGCCTCGCGGACGTCCTTGACCCCTGACTCGACCGCGGAGAGCGCCGTCAGCTCGGCGCGCACCGTCTCGCCCAGCAGCCGGGCCAGGGTGGTCTTTCCACTCCCGGGCGGGCCCCACAGGATGAGCGACGGAATGGCACGCCCGGGGGCCAGGTTCGACAGAATGCGTCCCGGCCCCACCAGGTGGGCCTGCCCCACCAGCTCGCCCAGCGTGCGGGGGCGCATGCGCTCGGCCAGCGGCTGGCCAACCTGCCGCTTCTGCGCGTTCTGAGCAAACAGGTCCATGGAACGTCCCGATTAATACACACATGTGGACCTGCGACCACGTACCCACAGTCTGGGGACACCACACCCGGCAGCCGCAGCGACCAGCCTCACGGCCGTGGGCGGGATTTCCATCCGTTAACCCACCGCTGCCCGTGGCATGGCGCCTGCTATCTGGTCTCGGCATGCTGGTCGAGACGGTTTTTCAGTATCGCACCCTGATCGGGAAGTGCGATCTGGGGTGCGGTCTTGACTGGGACGAGATCGATCTCGTCACCCGCATCGAGCAGGCGTTCGCCGCGGAGCGCAAGGATGGCCGCCGGTTCCGGCGCCAGGTCGTCGAGCTGACCGGCATCATGCGCGGCGACATGATCAACGATCGGGTCGACGTGATCGAGATCGGGCCGGGCGGCATCGTGTGCCGCGACGCGCCGTTCGTCGCCCGCGGCGAGATCGTCGAGCTCGCGATCGAGGACGGCGAGTACAGCTATCGGTTCTCCGCGCGTGGCGTGTGGCTGCGCGACGACGGCGATCACTACCGCGTCGGCCTCGCGTTCATCGGCATGCCGGTCCGGCTGCACAAGGTCCGGATCAGCGAGCACAACTTCGACGTCGTCGACAAGATCTCCGCGGCGGCATAGCGACCGCGTGGGGCGGTGCGCGGAGCGGGGGCATCGGCTCGGTCTGCGGTATGCTGAGCGCATGGCCGGTGTCGACGAGCTGGTCGAGCGCATCCGGGCCACGCTGTCACCGCGGCCCGAGATCCTCGATGCCTATCTCTTCGGCTCGCAGGCCCGCGGAGATGCCCAGCCACACAGCGACATCGATGTCGCCGTGTTCGTCTCCGAGATTCCGGACGCACCGTTCGGCTACGAGGCGGAGCTCGCGACCGAGCTCATGCGCGCGCTACGGACCGATCGCGTCGACGTCGTGATCCTGAACCGCGCGGGCCCGGTCTTGTATCACCGGGTGCTGCGTGATGGCGTGCGGGTCATCGCGCGTGACCTGCAGGCCACGGTCGTGCGGGAAGGCTACGCGCTCTCTCGCTATTGCGACTTCGTTCCGCAACTCGCCAAGATCGATGCCGTGACGCGTGCGCGAATCCGCGGCGGGAATTTCGGCCGATGAGTCCCGTCGTGCTCGACCCCTCGCTGGTACGCCGCCATCTCCTCGCGCTCGATGCAGCGGTTCAGACGCTGCGCCGCCACGCGGGACGCCCACCCGAGCTGCGAGCTGACCTCGAGGAGCGGTGGATCGTCGAGCGCGGTCTTCAGCTCTGTGCACAGAACTGCCTCGATGTCGCGACCCATCTTTCGGCCAGCGCGGGAGTCGATGTCCCCGATTATGCCGCCGCGATCGACGCCCTCGTAGGCCTCGGCATCCTGCCGGCCGAGTTCGTGGCGCGGTTTCGCGGGATCGCGGGGTTCCGTAACGTCGTCGTGCACGGATACCTGAGCGTCGATCCGGCGATCTTGTACAAGATGCTCGACGAGCGGCTCGACGACTTCGCGATCTTCGCCGCTCACATCGAGCAGTACCTGAGCTGACGGTTGGCTCGCAGCACCGGCAGGGCTCGGCCGGCACCGGGCGAGGCCGCTGTCGAGGTCGATTGTGTGGCCACGGAGGCCAAGGCTGATGCTTGCTGGTCGATACAATTGACAACAATAAAATACGGCGCAATCAAGATAGCTCGTGCTATCGAGAAGTCATGGCTCGCACGCGCACGCGGCATGTCCAGCAGGACTTCGTCTTCCGCACCTGGGGCGGCAAGCGCACCGGCGCGGGTCGCAAGCAGGTCAACGCGACCAGGAGCCAGCCGCATCGCGTGCGCGTCGAGGTGCGCGACAACCAGGCCGTCCACGTCACGCTGCGCGTCGCGCCGTACGTGCGCCGGCTGCGCCGCCTCGATGCCTACCGCGCGA
>DAIRFU010000216.1:0-10228 GCA_036794935.1 Kofleriaceae bacterium
CTCGCGCCACGAGGGCTACGGCGAGACCGGGATGGCGCACCTGCTCGAGCACATGATGTTCAAGGGCACCCCGGCGCACCGCAACGTGCTCAAGCTGCTCGGCGCGAAGGGCGCGATGGCGAACGGTACGACGTGGCTCGATCGCACGAACTACTTCGAGACGCTGCCCGCGTCGCCGGAGAATCTCGAGTGGACGCTCGCGCTCGAGGCCGATCGCATGCGCAACGCGTCGATCTCGCCCGACGACCTCAAGACCGAGTTTTCCGTCGTGCGCAACGAGTTCGAGATGGGCGAGAACAACCCGCAGGGCGTGCTCGACGAGCGCATCGCGTCGACCGCGTTCCTCTGGCACAACTACGGCAAGTCGACGATCGGCTCGCGTGCGGACATCGAGCGCGTGCCGGTGCCGGCGCTGCGCGCGTTCTACGACAGGTACTACCAGCCCGACAACGCGGTGCTGGTCGTGTCGGGCAAGGTCGACGAGGCCGCCGCGCTCGCGGCGATCGGCAAGACGTTCGGCCAGATCCCGCGCCCGACGCGCAAGCTGGCCGCGACGTACACCGTCGAGCCGCCGCAGGACGGCGAGCGCACCGTCACGCTGCGCCGCAACGGCGAGGTCCACGTGATCGGCCTCGCCTATCACACGGTCGCCGCGACCTCGCGCGACTTCCCCGCCGTCGAGGCCGCGATCGACATGCTGACCCGCGAGCCGTCGGGCCGGCTCTACAAGAAGCTCGTCGAGACCAAGCTCGCGGCCTCGATCAGCGGCTACGTGATGCCGACCCACGACCCGTTCCTCGCCCAGGTCGGCGCCGAGGTGCGCGACGGCAAGCACATGCCGAAGGTCGAGCAGATCATGATCGCCGAGGTCGAGGGCCTGGGTGCATCGAAGCTCGACGAGAAGGCACTCGAGCGCTGGCGCACCGCCACGCTCAAGGACCTCGAGCTCGCGATGGCCGACAGCGAGCGGATCGCGGTCGAGCTCTCGGAGTACGCCGCGCTGGGCGACTGGCGCACGCTGTTCGCGTACCGCGACGCGGTCAAGGCGGTGAAGCTCGCCGACGTCCAGCGCGTCGCGAAGACGTACCTCAAGGCCTCCAACCGCACGCTCGGCACGTTTGTCCCCACGAAGGACGCCGATCGCGCGCCGCTGACCGAGACGCCGGACGTGCAGGCGTACGTCAAGGGCATCGAGGGCGGCGAGGTCCAGCAGCAGGGCGAGGTGTTCGCCGCGACGCTCGACAACATCGAGCAGCGCACCACCCGCTCCGAGCTGAAGGGCGGCATCAAGGCCGCGCTGCTGCCGAAGAAGACGCGCGGCGGCAAGGTCGAGCTCGCGCTCGCGCTGCACTGGGGCGACGCGAAGTCGCTGCAGAACAAGAGCACCGCGGCGCGGATGCTCGGCGCGATGCTGGCGCGCGGCACGACGAAGAAGTCCTACCAGGAGCTGCAGGACCTCGAGGATCAGCTCAAGGCCCGGATCTGGTTCTCGTCGACGCCGGCCGGCCTCACGCTCCACATCGAGACCCTGCGCGACAAGCTGCCGGCCGCGATCGATCTCGCCGCCGAGATGCTGAAGACGCCGAGCTTCCCGGCGAAGGAGCTCGACCTCGTGCGCGGCGAGCAGCTCGCCGCCCTCGAGCAGCAGCAGAACGATCCGATGGCGGTCGCGTTCACGACGATCAGCCAGCTCACCTCGAAGTGGCCGAAGAGCGACCCGCGCTACGACGAGACCATCGCCGAGCAGATCGCCGCGCTCAAGAAGGTCAACGTCGGCCAGATCAAGCAGTTCTACAAGGCGTTCGTCGGCGCCGGCCATGGCGAGCTCGCCGTCGTCGGTGACTTCGACCCGCAGGCCCTCACCGCGCGCATCGAGCAGCACTTCGCGAGCTGGCAGACCAAGAAGCCGTACCAGCGCCTCGAGAACAAGGCGTTCGGCCTCCCCGGCACCTCGAAGTCGATCGACATCAAGGACAAGGAGATGACCGCGCTCGCGCTGTCGCACGACATCGCGATGAAGGACACCGACGCCGACTACCCGGCGTGGCTGATGCTGTCGCAGGTGCTCGGCGGCGACGCCTCGTCACGCGCGTGGATGCGGCTGCGCGAGAAGGAGGGCCTGTCTTACGGCGTCGCGACGTGGGCGTTCGCCGATGCGTTCGATAGCGTCGGCGGCTTCGGCGGCTACGCGATCGTCGCGCCGCAGAACCTCGCGAAGGCCAAGGCGGCGATGCTCGAGGAGATCGGCAAGATGCTGACCGGCAAGGTCACCGCCGAGGAGCTGAAGCGCGCGAAGGACACCTGGATCAAGGAGCAGGACACCGGCCTGTCCGACGACGGCTTCGTCGTCCAGCTGCTCTCGCGCCAGTCGTTCCGCGGTCGCACCAACGCGTTCACCAAGGAGCTGCGCGCGAAGGTCCAGGCCGTGACAGCGGACGACATCGCGCGCGTCGCGAAGCGGTATCTCGATCCGAAGCGCCTCGTGATCATCGACGCCGGCGACCTGGCGAAGCAGCAGAAGAAGTAGTCAGCCGCCCGGCTTCGGGATCTCGGCGAGGAACGTGTCCTCCTCGCCTTCATCGACACGGATCGTCGCGCCGGGCTCCGCCGGCAGGCCGGAGAGCAAGAGGCCGAGCTGCGCGGCGAGCGTCGGCGCGTCGGGGTAGCGGCGCGCCGGATCCTTCTCGAGCAGGCACGCGATCAGGGCATCGAGATCGGCCGGCACGTCGCGGCGCACGGATGACAGCCGCGGCGGGGTGTGCTTGACGTGCGCGGCGACGAGATCGCCGAACGAGCGCGCGTGCGAGAACGGGTGCGCTCCCGCGATCAGCAGGAACGCGAGCACGCCGAGGCCGTAGAGGTCGCTGCGGCCGTCGATCGGCCGATCGAGCAGCTGCTCGGGCGACGCGTGCTCGACAGAGCCGACGTTCTGGCCCACCGGCGAGATGCGCAGGTTCGAGCCGATCACCTTCGCGAGCCCGAAATCCGAGACCTTGACGAAGTGCGGGTTCGTCGCGCGGTCCTCGACGAGGATGTTCTCGGGCTTGAGATCACGGTGGATGATGCCGAGCGCGTGCGCCTCGCCGAGCGAGTCACAGAGGCCGGCGAGGATGCGCAGGACACGTGGCCACGGCTGTGGGCCCTCCTTGCGCAGGAGGTGCGCGAGGCTCTTGCCCGGCGATAGCTCCATCGCGATGAACAGCGTGCCGTCGGGCTCGGCGCCGATCTCGTAGGTCGTGATCGTGTGCTGCGAGCGCAGGCTGACCAGCACCTGGCCCTCACGGCGGAACCGCTCCGCGGCGAGCGGGTCGCGCTGCGGGCTGTCCGGGAGCAGCTTGATCGCGAGCTTTCTGTGCACGCCGCGCTGCTCGGCCCGGTACACGGCGCCGAGCGAGCCCACACCGACCCGCTGCCGGATCTCGTAGCGACCCGCGATCGTACGGCCGAAGTTGTCATCGACGAGGCCGACGCCGCACATGCCGCAGAACCGCGCATCCTCCTCGAGGACCTCGTCGCATGTGTGACAACGGGTGCTCACGTACGGCGAGCATAGGCCAGTTTGGGTACCGGCGCCCGGCGGCGCCGGCGAGCGAGGGGCCTCGATCGAGGCGTGGCGCGCGCTTGCGAGCGCCGCGAGTTCCCTCGCCGGAGCGCGTCCCGTGAGATAGGCTCGTCGACATGAGGAGCGCGCTCGCCTGTCTCGTCGTGATCGTGCTGGGATCGCCGGTCGGCGCGGAGCCCGCGTCGCGCGCGCAGGCCGTGGTGGACGCGCTCGGGGTCGACGCGCTGACCGCGAACAAGCTGGTCGACGTGGTCGCACATCACGATCTCGAGCTCGACCGGATGCAGCGCGAGCGCGCCGACCTGCGGACCCGGCTCGTGACCGCCCAGCGCCTCGATCCGCGATCGGTCGATCGGCTGCTGGACGACGCGGTCGCGAACCAGCACGCGATCGCCGAGGCCGACGAGCGGCTGATCGCGCGCGTGCGGCAGCTCGTCCCGGCGCACCAGGCCGCACGCCTCGTGACGCTGCTCGCGGCGACCGATCCCTCCCGCCAGGACTCCCGGCCCGCAACCTATGCGCAAGGGCCGCGGCCCGTGCGCCACGATCCCGACACGTTGTTTCCTCCTGCCTCGCCGAGCCGTCCCGTGTGCGATCCGTTCGCGTCGATGCACGGATGCCGGTACTGACGCGAAGCTGCGCACGGCAAGTTGCAGTGACGCATTGCAGCGCGCGGTAGATCACGCCGGGACGATTCTCCTCGGAGTGCCGCGCGCGCGCGTGATAGGTTCCGCGCCCTCGATGCGTCGACAATTGCTCGCTGTGCTCGTTCTCGGTCTCGGCCTCGTTGCCTGCGGTGACGACAGCCATCCACAGATGCCGGACGGTGGCGTCGATACGCCTCCGGACGGAGGCCCCAGCGAGATGGTGTGCGAGGAGCTGGCTCCGCTCGCCTCCGGCACGTGCGAGGTCACGCCCGGTGGCACCAGCAAGCTGATCAAGGGCAACGTGCTCACGCCCTCGACCGTGTACGTCGGTGGCCAGGTCGCCGTCGACGAGAGCGGTCGGATCACGTGTGTCGGCTGCGACTGCGCGCAGGGTGACGAGACGACGATCGTGTGCCCCGGCGGCACCGTATCGCCCGGCCTCATCAACACGCACGAGCACATCACGTTCCAGCTGGCCGAGCCGTACACCGACACCGGCGAGCGCTACGAGCACCGCCACCAGTGGCGCAAGGGCTCCGACGGGCACACCAAGATCCCGGCGGCCGGCGGCGCGAGCGGCGCCGAGATCAGCTTCGGCGAGCTGCGCTACGTGATGGGCGGCGCGACGTCGATCGTCGGCTCGGGCGGCCAGAGCGGTCTGCTCCGCAACCTCGACAACGCCTCCAACCAGGAGGGGCTGGGCCAGACCCCGGTCGAGTTCGAGACGTTCCCGCTCGGCGACTCGTCGGGCGCGATGCGCACGGCCGACTGCAACTACGGCACGACGGTGACTCCCGAGTCGCTCGCGAGCGTCGACTCGTTCGAGCCGCACACGGCCGAGGGCATCAACGCCGCGGCGGAGAACGAGTTCCGCTGCGAGAGCTCGGAGACCTACGACACGACGGCGCCGGGTGTCTCCGAGAATCTTCTGCTGCCGAAGACGGCGATGATCCACGCGATCGGCCTCACGTCGGCTGACTACGGTGCGATGGCCACGGCCGGCACCGCGCTGATCTGGTCGCCGCGCTCGAACATCACGCTCTATGGCGACACCGCGCGGGTGACGACGGCGGCGCGGCTCGGCGTCGAGATCGCGCTCGGCACCGACTGGATGCCGACCGGCTCGATGAACCTGCTGCGCGAGCTGAGCTGTGCCGACGAGTTCAACAGCAAGCACCTCGGCGGCTACTTCAGCGACGAGCAGCTGTGGCAGATGGCGACGCTCAACGCGGCCGCGGTCACCGCGACCGACGACGCGATCGGCGTGCTCACTCCCGGCCACATCGCGGACATCTCGATCTTCGCGACCAACGGCAAGCCGTACTACCGCTCGGTGATCGAGGCCGAGCCGAAGGACGTCGTGCTCGTGATGCGCGGCGGCAAGACGCTCTACGGCGATGATGCCGCGGTCGCGCAGCTCGCGTCGGGCTGCGACACGGTCGACGTCTGCGGCACCGGCAAGCGCGTGTGCCTGCAGAGCGAGATCGGCAAGACGTGGAGCGAGCTGCAGGCCGCAGTCGGCACGCTCTATCCGGCGTTCGCCTGTGGCGTGCCGGACAAGGAGCCGTCGTGCTCGCCGGCGCGGCCGATGGCGGTCAACGGCTCGACCGTGTACACGGGCGAGACCACCGCGACCGACGGCGACGGCGATGGCATCGAGGACGCCAGCGACAACTGCCCGACCGTGTTCAACCCGGTCCGCCCGATGGACAACGGGATGCAGGGTGATACCGACGGCGACGGTGACGGTGACGTGTGCGACGTGTGCCCGCTCGACGCGGACGCCACGACGTGCACGGCGGTCGATCCGAACGACCGCGATCACGACGGTGTCGCCAACACCACCGACAACTGCCCCGACACGGCGAACCCCGACCAGGCCGACGGCGACACCGACGGCAAGGGTGACGTGTGCGATGCGTGCCCGGCCGATTCCAACCCGGGCTCCGCCGGCTGCCCGTCGACGATCTACGACATCAAGCAGGGCGTGGTCGCAGACGGTACGGCGGTGCGCGTCGACAACGCGCTCGTGACCGGCAAGGGCGAGAACGGCTTCTTCGTCCAGATCAAGGCCGGCGACACCGGCTACGTGGACGAGAACTACTCCGGCCTGTTCGTCTACACCGGCTCGATGGCCCCGACGCTCGCGAACGCGGTCGTCGGCACGCGCGTCGCCATCGACGGCAATGTCGCGACATTCCAGGGCCAGAGGGAGCTCGACACGGTGACCGCGGTGACCGCGGTGACGATGACCGCCGAGGCCGCGCCGGCACCGATCGCGGTCAGCTATGCCGATATCGCGACCGGCGGCCCCCGCGCGGCGGCGCTCGAGGGCGTGCTCGTCCGGGTCGGCGCCGCGACCGTCAGCGCGGTCGACACGATGTTCGGCGAGTTCACCCTGACCGCCGGCAGCGACGCGCTGGTGGTCGACGACTTCCTGTACGCCACCCCGCTGCCGACGATCGGCAGCACGTTCAACCAGATCACCGGCATCCTCGCGATGCGCCAGAGCGCATCCAAGCTCGAGCCGCGCAACGCAGCGGATGTCGTCGCCGGCCCGCCGACCCTCACCGGGTTCGGGCCGCAGCTCAGCTACGTGCGCGCCGGGGCGACCGGCGTCGCGACGTTCCCGGCCGGCAGCGAGCTCACGGTCACGCTGTCGGAGCCCGCGCAGGGCAACACCGACGTGACCGTCACGAGCGGCAGCGCGTCGGTCACCGTGGTCGGCGGCAAGGTCACCGTCCCCGACGGCATGACGAGCGCGATGGTGCTGCTCGACGGCGTCACGCAGAACGCCGACGTCACGCTCACCGCCCAGCTCGGCGCCGGCGCCCCGCTGACCGCTCACGTGCGCGTGCTCGGCGCGGCCGAGACGCCGGCGACGGTCACGCTGTCGCCCCCGGCGGCATCCGTCGCGCCGAACGGCACCGTGATGCTGACCGCCACGCTCGACATCCCGGCACCCGCCGGCGGCACGATGGTCGCGCTCGCGGTCAACCCGGCCACGTCCGGCAGCGTGCCGGCGACGGTGACGGTGCCCGCCGACGCGACCGCCGCGACGTTCACGTACACGGACCTGACGGGGAGCGGTACCGCGACGGTGACCGCGACGCTCGGCGCGAGCACGAGTGACGCGACGGTCACGGTGTCGATGGGCGCGGACCACCTCGTGCTCAACGAGGTCGACTACGACCAGATCGGCACGGACAACGCCGAGTACATCGAGATCTTCAATCCGACGGGTGCGGCAATCGACCTCACCAACATCACGCTCGTGCTGATCAACGGTAGCAACAACACCTCGTACACGACCGTCGACCTGGCGCCGGCCGGTAGTCTGCCCGCGTTTGGGTATCTCGTGGTCGCCGGTGCCGGCGTCACGGTCAGCGCGCCGGCGCTCAAGCTCGACCCGGGTTGGACCAGCGATGCCGTCCAGAACGGCGCCCCCGACGGTGCCGCGCTCGTCGACACCGCGGCCGGTACCCTGATCGACGCGCTGTCCTATGAGGGCTCGATCACGACGGCGCAAGTGGCCGGGATCGCGAACCCGGTCAGCCTCGTCGAGGGCACTGCGCTGGCCGGCACGGTGCTCGACTCCAACACCGCCACGGGTGCGCTCTGCCGCGCACCCAACGGCACGGACACGGACTCGGCCAACGACGACTGGCAATTCTGCGCGACGCTGTCCGCCGGGTCCGCGAATCCCTGAAACGTTGTATAAAGCAACGCATCATGTTCTCCCTCGACAAGCAAGGCATCACGGTCACCGAGATCCACCGCAATGCAACGCCGGCGTTCCTCTACGAGGCGGCGCTGAAGTTCGAGCAGGGAACTGCCATCGCGTCGAACGGCGCGATGGTCGCGTACTCGGGGAAGAAGACCGGCCGCAGCCCGACCGACAAGCGCGTCGTCGACGAGCCCGAGGTGCGCGACGACGTCTGGTGGGGCAGCGTCAACATCAAGCTCGACGCGCAGTCGTTCGTGATCAACCGCGAGCGCGCGATCGACTACCTCAACACGCGTGATCGCCTCTACGTCGTCGACGGGTTCGCCGGCTGGGATCCCAAGTACCAGCTCAAGATCCGCGTGATCTGCGCACGCGCGTACCACGCGCTGTTCATGCACAACATGCTGATCCGGCCCACCGACGCCGAGCTGGGCACGTTCGGCGAGCCCGACTACGTCATCTACAACGCCGGCGGCTTCCCGGCGAACCGTCACACCCAGGGCATGACGTCGTCGACGTCGATCGACCTGTCGTTCGGCCGCCGCGAGTTCGTGATCCTCGGCTCCGAGTACGCGGGCGAGATGAAGAAGGGCGTCTTCACGATCATGAACTACCTGATGCCGAAGCAGGGCGTGCTCTCGATGCACTGCTCGGCGACGCAGGCGCGCGACGGCAGCGACACGTCGATCCTGTTCGGCCTGTCGGGCACCGGCAAGACGACGCTGTCGGCCGACCCGAAGCGCCTGCTGATCGGCGACGACGAGCACTGCTGGACGGATACCGGCGTGTTCAACATCGAGGGCGGCTGCTACGCGAAGATGATCAAGCTCTCCAAGGAGGCCGAGCCCGAGATCTGGAGCTCGCTCCAGTTCGGCGCGGTCCTCGAGAACGTCGTCTTCGACCCGTACACGCGCGTCGTCGACTACGACAACACCTCGATCACCGAGAACACGCGTGGCAGCTACATCCTCGACACGATCTCGAACATCAAGCTGCCTGCGGTCTCCGGGCACCCGAAGAACGTCATCTTCCTGACCGCCGACGCGTTCGGCGTGCTGCCGCCCGTATCGAAGCTGACGCCGGCCCAGGCGATGTACCACTACATCTCGGGCTACACCGCGAAGGTCGCCGGGACCGAGGTCGGCGTGACCGATCCGCAGCCGACGTTCTCGCCGTGCTTCGGCGGCCCGTTCCTCGTCTGGCACCCGACCAAGTACGCCGAGCTGCTCGCCGAGAAGCTCCGCAAGCACGGCACCCAGACGTGGCTCGTCAACACCGGCTGGACCGGCGGCCCGTACGGCACCGGCTCGCGCATCAAGCTCAAGTACACGCGCGCGATCGTCGATGCGATCCACGCGGGCACGCTCGCGGGCGTGTCGTGCGTGGAGGATCCGGTGTTCGGCCTCCAGGTCCCGACGAGCTGTCCCGAGGTCCCCGCCGAGCTGCTCCAGCCGCGCAACACGTGGACCGACAAGGGCGCGTACGACGACAAGGCCAAGAAGGTCGCGGCGCTGTTCCGCGATAACTTCAAGAAGTACGAGTCGCACGCGTCCGCCGAGGTTCGCGGCGCGGGCCCGAAGCTCTGAGCGCCGGCGCACGGTGAGCCGGTGTTCGGCGACGTCGTCCTGCTGATTGCGATCGCGCTCGGCGTGATCTTCGTGGTGCGCGCGCGCCGGCAGCTCACCGAGCTGGCCGCGCAGATCCGCGAGCTCCGCGCGCACGCGGTCAGCCACGTCACGTACACGCCGGTCGGCAGCCCCGAGCTGGCCGACGAGCTGGACGCGGCCACGCGCGAGGCCGAGCAGGCCGGGTTCACCATGCTCGGCGACTACCTCGAGGAGAGCACCGCGCGCGAGGCCGAGCTCGCGATGCGCTGGTTCACCGACGCCCGGGGAACGACGTTTGGCTGGATGGCGCCGTTCGACGTCAAGGGCACGCGCGAGGTCGTGATCGTGCTGATGTCGCACGAGCTGGCCGCCGAGACGATCACGTCGCGCGCGCCGAAGGCGTCGGCGCTGAGCCGGCCTCCGTTCGTCCGCGTCCAGCACGTCGAGCTGACCGCATCGTTCAAGGACACGGTCGCCGCGCACCGCACATTCGCGAAGCTGGACGACGACACGCGCGGGTTCGTACCGGTCAAGAGCTTCGAGCAGCTCGGCCACGAGCTCGATCGCATGCGCGGCAAGGCCATCGCCTGGCGGCAGGCGCAGCCCGAGGGCGACCTGCTCGAGGCCGACCTGCGCAGCCTGCTCGGCGGCCAGTACCGCCGGCTCGGCAAGGCGATGCGGCGGC
>DAIRFU010000217.1:0-10204 GCA_036794935.1 Kofleriaceae bacterium
GCCGCGAGGCACCGCGCGTGCTGGTCGTCGACGACGATCCGTCGATCCGCGCGATCTGCCGCGAGGTGCTCGAGCTCGGCGGCTACCAGGTACGCGACGCCGGCTCGGCGAACGCCGCCCTCGCCGAGGCGCGCCGGTTCCGCCCCGACATGATCCTGCTCGACGTGCTGATGCCCGGCATCGACGGCTACCGCACCGCCGAGATGGTCCGCGCCGACCCGGCGATCGGGATGGCGCCGATCATGTTCCTGTCGGCTCGCGGCGACACCGCCGACAAGGTCCGCGCGTTCCGCAGCGGCGCCGAGGACTACATGGTCAAGCCCTTCGACGCCGCCGAGCTGCTCGCGCGCGTCGCCAAGGCGCTCGACCGCCAGGCCCGCGAGCTCGGCGCCTCGCCGACCACGCAGCTGCCCGGCGCCGACGCGATCCAGGCCGAGATCGATCGGCGGCTCGCCGCCTGCGATGCGAGCGCGGTCGCCTGCTACCTCGACCTGGATAACCTCAAGGCGTTCAACGACTACTACGGCTACGCGAAGGCGAACGCGGTGATCCGGCAGACCGGCGACGTGATCCGCTACGTCGTGCAGCGCTCCGGCGGTGCCGGTGACTTCATCGGCCACATCGCGGGTGACGACTTCGTGTTCATCACGAGCGCCGAGCGCGTCGACGAGGTGTGTCGCGCGATCTGTGACCGCTTCGATCACCTGATCCGGCTCTACTACGACCCGGCGGACCGCGAGCGCGGCTACATCGAGACCAAGGATCGGTTCGGCGTGCAGCGCCGGTTCCCGATCATGAGCGTGTCGATCGCGGCGATCTCGCTGTTGCGCGCGAAGTCGTACGCGGGCATCGCCGAGCTCGCTGCGGTCGGCAAGTCGACGGCGAAGGCGATCCCCGGCTCGAGCTACGTGCGCGATGGCCAGACGATGGCCGCCGCGACCGCCGCGGGCTGATCACAGGATCGCGATCAGGATCGCGGCGACGACCGCGATCCCGAACAGCGCGCAGAGCAGCAGCCAGCGGCCGGCCGCCTTCGAGATCGCCGGCCGAACGCGCGCTCCGACGGCACTCGTCAGCGCGGCCGGGAACGAACGCTGCCGGCCGAGCTGCGACGTACCCATCGGCATTCGCGGCATCGGCGACGGGACCAGCGGCATCACCGCGAGCATCGCCGACACGTCGGTCGGATCCTCGCGGACGACACGCGCGGGCGCGATGTGCGTCGGCGCGTCGGCGAGGTCGTCGTGCGAGTACAGCACGACGGGCAGCTGGGGCCCGGTCGGGACCCGCGATGGCACGGCGACCGCGCCGACGGGCTGCGCGCGGGCCGGCGTGTGCTCCGGCATTCGCGGCGGCGGGACCAGCGGTGTCGTCGGCCGTAACGCGCGCGCCCGCACCGCGTGCTCGTCGAGCTGCTCGACGATCGCCACGTCGACGACCGGCGTCTTCTCGTCATCGTTCTCGATCGAGGCGACGTGCGGATCGGTGGTGACATCGTTGCTGCCGCGCGCGATCCGCCGCCGTCCGCGTCGATCGCCGAACAGCGCGGTCATCACGTCGACGACGGCGGCGTGACCGAGCGGCAAGCTCATCCGCGCCGCCAGCGCCTCGAGCTCGCGACCCATCGCGCCGACATCCTGGAAGCGCTCGTCGGGATCGACCTGCAACGCCTTCAGCACGATGCGCTCGAGCTCGGGCGGGTAATCCGCAACCAGCTCTCGCGGCGGCCGCACCGCGCCGTCGGTGATCCGCTCGAGCGTGACGAGATCCGAGTTTTCACGGAAGGCGCGGGTCGCGGTGGTCAGCTCGTAGAGCACGATGCCGAGCGCGAAGATATCGGCGCGATGATCGACCGGCTTGCGCAGGACCTGCTCCGGCGCGAGGTACCCGATCTTGCCCTTGAGCGTGCCGACCTGCGTCTTGGTCGCACGGTTCGCCGCCTTCGCGATCCCGAAGTCGATCAGCTTGACCGCGCCGTCGTAGCCGACCATCACGTTCGACAGCGAGATGTCGCGGTGGACGATGTCGAGCGGGGTGCCGTCCGCCGCGCAGAGGTTGTGCGCGTAGTCGAGGGCCGACGCGACGCACGACACGACCGTGAGCGCGAACGGCAGCGGCATCGGCGTGCTGGCGTCCTTGCTCGTGCGATACACGGCCTCCGCGGTCTCGCCGTGCACGTAGTCCATGACGAGGTAGTAGCGGCCCTCGTCGTCGCAGCCGACCTCGTAGACCGGCGCGATGTACTGGTGGTGAAGCGCCCCCACAAGCCGCGCCTCGTCCAGGAACATCGTCACGAACGCGTCGTCGTCATCCGTGATGCTGAGGTCGAGCGTCTTGACGACGACCTGGCGCTCGAAGCCGCCGAGGCCCGTGGAGCGAGCCAGGTACACCTGGCCCATACCGCCCGATGCGAGATGACTCAGGACTTCGTAGCGACCGATGCGGTTGACGCCGAGCAACGAGACCAACACCTTGTGAAACGGCGCTCACCATACACACACGCACATGCGATCTCGCAAGCAGTGTTTGCGCGGATCCCGAAGGTCGAACCTTTGCCGTTGCGCACGGTCGTGCGCATTCGTTGCGAAAACAAACATGCGAGGCATCACCTACGTCCCTCACCGTCTCCTGCGATACGAACTGCAGCGCAGCTGATTGGCCGGCACTAATGCGTGCGTAGCCAGAGCCGGCGCTGGAGCTTCGGCAGCACGTGCGTATCGACACCGGTGCCGACCGTCGAGACCGCGTTGCTCGAGAGCTGCTGCTGGCGATCGCTCGAGGAGCTGTACAGCTCGGAACCCGAGCTCGCGAGCGAGCCGGCGCCGCCGCGCACGACAACGGTCGCCGACGTGCCCGCGCCGAGATCGTAGCTGAGCACGTGCCCCGTGTTGCCGGTCGTGCCGAAGCTCGAGTTGTTGACGTCGGAGTCGTTGGTGACCGCGAACAGCTCGTTGCCGACCACGAGCACCTGCGCGAACCCGCGCTCGTCGCTACCGAGATCCTGCACGACAGCGAGCCTCGTCGTCGACGTCTCGGCGATCGGATAGGGACCGGCGGCGGCAAGATCGATCGCGACCAGCTTCTGCGTGCCGGCCGACCAGCTGGCGGAGATCGGATCGGCATAACCGCCCGAGGCGAACGCCGCGTATTGCGAGCCGGCGGCATCGCCGTAGATCGCCGGCACCGCGCCGACGGGGTGCTTGTTCGACGAGAACCGGAACAGCGGCACACCGGCCCCGGTGCGGCTCGTGCCGGTCGCCGCATCGAGACGCCACAGGTTACCGTAGAGGTCGCCGAACGTGATGTCGGTCGTGTAGCCCTGCCGCGTCAGATCGACGCCGACCGCGCCGCCCGGGATGCCCTGGGTCGGCAGCGGCAACGCCGCACTGTCACCGCGCGGCGGCGACGGATAGAGGTAGCTGAACTGCCACGCGCGCGCGCCGATCTCGAGGTTCAGGGCGGTCGCGACCACGCCCGCGCCACCGGTGCCGCCGTTGTTCGTCTGCGCGACGACGAGGTTCGTCGGCTTGCTGTCGACGAGCGTCGGGCCGGCGGTCAGCGAGAGCCCGACGCCGAGCTCGGCCGAGCCCGCCGTCGCCGGCTTCGTGTACTCCCAGAGCACGATCGGGTTGGCCGGATCGGTGACGTCGAGCGCGTACACGGCGGCGTTGGCGCCGAGCGACGCATCGGAGTAGCCGGTCTGGAACGTCAGGATCGTACGGAAGCTGCGGGTGCCCGTCGCCGGGCTATTGAAGTCGCCGAACGCGTCGAGCACGCGCACCGAGCCGTCGACTCGCGTCGTGTTGCGGCGCACGAGCGGCAGCTGGACGCGCGGCATGAACGCCCACAGCTCGCTACCGAGGCTCGGGCAGATGTTCGTGTCGGTCTCGGTCGTGCCGCCGCTGCTCGCACACACGGCATGCAGCATGCCGTCGGTCGCGCCGAAGTACGCGATCGTCGGGCGCGTCGACGTGCCGGCGAGCGGGCTCGCGGGCACCACGGCGACGGTCGAGCGATCGACACCGCCGAGCTTGCCGGCGATCACGGTGCGAACGATCGTCTTCCAGTGCGCCGCGGTGATCCCGCTGACCACGCTCGCCGGCGCGATCAGCGCTCCGAGCGTGCTCGCGTTGCTGTCCTTGAACTGGACGCGCTCGGGATGAAACGACAGGCCGCTGGTATCGGGCGTCTGGGTGACGGTGAAGAGATTGCGGCAGCTGCCGTCGAACGTGCTGCAACCCGAATAGCTGGGCGACGGGATCTTGCCGCTGGCACCCGCATCGAACAGGACGGTTCCCGCCGAGAACGTCGAGGAGGTCGTCGTGATGCTCGAGGTCGTACGCGCGCGCATGTGACCCTTGAGGTACGGGAACGTGAAGTCCGCGACGTCCGACGTGGTCGAGATCGTCTTCGCTGTCGTGGTCGGCTTCTCGTACGTGCCCTGGACGATCGCGGTGTCTCCCTCCACGGTGGTCACGATCGGCGTGGCGCGCGAGATCTCGGTCGCCGGGCAGCTGAACCCGCCGCCCGCGATGTTCTGCAGCGCAGTGTCGTAGTGGATATGCGCGTTGCCCTGGACGTGAGCGTCCTCGCAGACGACGGAGCCGAACATGTCCACGTTGCCCTGGAGCTCGCACGTCGCGCTGGGCGCGTACACCGCGAAGAACGCGTCGACACCGCCCTGCAGCTCGACGCTGGTCGCCGACGGTCCGCCGTAGAACACGAGGTTGCCGGGCACGTTCGTCGTGTTGGCGACGACGCCCGCCTGGATGTCGAGCGAGCTCTTGAAGTAAAACTCGACCGGGCCCGCCGTCACGTTCAGCTCGCAGTGCGACGTCAGCGTCAGCGAGTCGACCAGGTACTTGCCGGCGTGCAGCGTCAGGCTGCCCTGCTTGCACGACACCGCGCCGTACGCGTAGTTCGCCGGCAGATCGCCGGCGTCGTTCTTGAACGCCAGGTCAGACGGGCTCGCGCTGGGCAGCGTGGGCAACGTGACGTCCGGCAGTGACTGATTCGAGGTTTGCGCGGACTGGCTGCCGGTGATGTTGCCGTTCCCGGTGAACACCGAGCCCGGATCGCTGCCGGCGCCCGAGAACACGTCGCCGCAGACGGTCGTCGAACCGCTCTTGATGACGCCGGCGCCCGCGGACGTCGAGTTCGTGCCGATATCGGCGTCGCTACACGCGTTCGTCGACGCGTAGCTGCCCATCGTGGAGTTCCAGCTATCCGTGCCGGCGTTCCCCTGGATGTGGATCTTGTCCTTCGCGAAGATCGCGTAATCGAAGCCAGGGACGCACGAGCTCGCGTCGGCCACGGCGGGAGCGTTCGCGAGTGCGATGGCACTGGCGATGAGAGTCAGCTCAGTTCGCATTGGCGTTACCTCCGCAGCCGCCGAGCTGCGCGTCGTAGCAGTTACCACCGGCGTTGAAGCGGACGAGCTCGGTGACTTCGACCGGCGTGTCGGAGTACTTGGTGCACGTCGAGACGAGATAGATCGTGAGGTCGTTGTCGACCGCCGGATCCTCGGGGGTGTCGTCGAAGTTGTCGCGCAGCGTGATCGCGAAGTCGGCAACCGCGTCACCGTCGACATCGTGGTCGATATCGGCGAGCCAGGTCGGCTCGGTCGACTGGCCGAGCGAGCCGCTCCACTGGCCATAGTTCGCCGCGACGGTGGCGCGCGCCCTGACCAGGCCGGCTTCCGCGCAGTACAGCGCCGAGATGTTCGATCGGGTCAGCTGGGCGCTGCGCGTCGAGGTCACCTGCAGCGACGCGAGTGCCGCCGCGCCGGCGAGCAGGGCCCCCATGAGGACCATCGTGACCAGCATCGCGCTGCCGCGTTCTGAGGCACGAGTCTCCTTCGACACACCCGGAGGACGGGGACGGAGCACGAGCGGATTACTCACTGAGACCAAGGTAACTCGGCGTACATCGCCGAACCTCGCCGATGGGGTAACAGGCACATGCGAGCCTACTCACCGTTACCCGAGCGTGCGACATTCGCGTGACGTGAAGTGTGCTGTCTGCCGCGAACGCATCGCCGACACCGGCGTGCTCTGCGAGGCATGCTCCGAGGCCCTCGACACCAGCTCTCCGCTGGTTCCCGAGCAGATCGAGGTACGAGGCAGCCGCTCGACGTCGGCCGCACTTGTAGACGTATGGGGGCAGCCCTACCACCTCGATCCGAAAACGTCGGTCGGTCGCACACTCGAGGCCGAGGCCAAGCTGATCATTCTCGACGGCTCGGTGTCACGACGCCACGCCCAGCTCGAGCTCGCCGGCGGCTGGACGATCACGGACCTCGGCTCCACGCACGGTACGTTCGTCAACGAGCAGCGCGTCACGCAGCTGACCGCGCTGCGCAACGGCGACCGGCTGCGGTTCGGCGATGTCGCGATGTTCTTCGTCGAGGCCGCGCCGCGGCTGGATCCGCGCTTCGACATCCCGACGTTCAGGCTGCCCACGCGCCCGCGCACCGAGAACGGGTTCGCGACGGTGGAGATCTCGCTGCACGTGCCGAGCGGCGGAGGCGCAGCGTTCGCGGTGATCGACAACAAGCGCGTCGCGCTGACCACACCGCAGTACGAGCTGATGGCCGTCCTCGTCGAGCGCATGCGCGACGACGTCGACAAGCCGAGCGACGAGCGCGGGTTCGTCGCGCTGTCCGAGCTGTTGCGGCTCTCGCTCGACGTTTCGGATCCCGGCGAGCAGCACGTGCGCAACCTCGTCTATCGCGTGCGCCGCACCCTGATCAGCGCCGCGGTCGGCGACATCATCGAGGTCCGGCGCAGCGTGGGCTACCGGCTGCGCGTGGTCCCGCGGTAGCGGCGTTAGCCGCCGAGCTCGATCCCGATGCCCTTGGCGACGCGCACGAGCTCGCCCGCCGGATCGACGAGCTTGAGCTTCTTGATGGCCGTCGTCATCGGCTTGTGAACGAGCTTGCCGCCCTCGATCGCGGCGACGTGGCCGAACTTGCCCTCGGCGATCAGCTCGACGGCCTTGACGCCGAACCGCGTCGCCAGCTCGCGATCGAATGCGTTTGGCGCGCCGCCGCGCTGGACGTGACCGAGCACGGTGTTGCGCACCTCGTACTCGGTCTTCGCCGCGATCAGCTCGACCAGATGCTGGCCGGCGCCGCCGAGCCGCTCCTGCTTCGTGACGTCACCCGCACGCTCGACCGACAGGGTCCCGCCCTTCGGCTTGGCGCCCTCGGCGATCACGACGAGCGAGTAGCTGACGCCGCGGCCGTGGCGGCGATGGAACGCGGCGAGCACCTTCTCCGCGTCGTAGTCGATCTCGGGGATCAACACGACGTGCGCACCACCAGCCAGGCCCGCGGTCAGCGCGATCCAGCCGGCGTAGCGGCCCATCACCTCGACGACGATGATCCGCTCGTGACTCTCCGCGGTGGTGTGCAGCCGCTCGAGCGCCTCGACGACGATCTCGACCGCGGTCTGGAAGCCGACGGTGTACTCGGTCGCCTCGAGGTCGTTGTCGATCGTCTTCGGGACGCCGACGATCCGCGGGACGCCGCTGTCGATGAAGCGCTGCGCGAACGACATCGTGCCGTCGCCGCCGACGACGATCAGGCCGTGGAGATCGAGCTTGTCGAGGTTCTCCATGCAGCGCCTGGAGACATCGTGGATCTCGACGCGGCCATCGGGCAGCTTGACCGGATAGGCGAACGGGTTGGCGCGGTTGCTCGAGCCGAGCATGGTGCCACCGCGGCCCAGGATGTGGCTGACGTTCTGGACGTGGAGATCGACGTACTCCTCCTCGTACAGCCCTTCGAACCCGTTGCGGATGCCAACGACATCCCAGCCGAACGTGTGCCGGGCGTGCAACGTCACCGCGCGGATGACGCCGTTGAGACCGGGGCAGTCACCGCCGCCGGTCAGGATGCCGATGCGTGTGCTCATGGGATCAGGCCGCCGCCAACCGTAACAGCCGGCGGAGGTGTTCGGGCAGCTTCGCGAGCTCGGCCGGATCGGGATCGACGATCAGACCGCGGCAGGTGGCCGCTCCGCACGCACACGGCTCCGCCGCCTCGGCGACGAACGCGTAGTCGTACGTGATCTCCTCGCCGACCGGGATGTCGCGCAGCGCGACCCACCAGGCGCGGCAGGTGTTCGCCTCGTGATCCCACCTCGAGAGCACCTCGCTGTTGGGATCGCACGAGTGATTGAACCATCGCGTCTGGCAGACCAGATCCCAGAAGTACTGATCGCCGAGCCCGGCGTCCTCACCGGGCAAGACGAGCGCGTAGGTGTCGTCGAACTCGTCATCCTCGCGGTAGAGCACGCCGTCGCCGTAGCAGACGAGCTCTCCCTTCGCGAACGGACGCGTCGTGACGACGCCGTAGCCATGAATCTTCGACGAGACGACTTTCAGACCATCGAGCAACGGCATCGTTGGGGATGATCTGTAACGAGGATTTGCTAGATTGCAAAGCGCAATGGCGAACAAGCTCAAGGTTGCCGTCCTCGGCGCGACCGGCATGGTCGGTCAGAGGTTCGTATCCCTGCTCGCGGAGCACCCATGGTTCGACGTCTCGGCGGTCGCCGCGAGTGCATCGTCAGCGGGTAAATCGTACGCAGACGCGGTCGCCGGCCGCTGGGCGCTCGACAGCGCGATCCCGGCGAACGTCGCGAAGCTGACCGTGGGGAACGCGGCCGACGTCAAGGCGATCGCGGGCCAGTGCGACTTCGCGGTCTGCGCCGTCGACATGCCCAAGGACGCGACGGCCAAGCTCGAGGAAGACTACGCGCGCGCCGAGACGCCGGTCGTGTCGAACAACTCGGCGCACCGGTGGACGCCCGACGTGCCGATGATGATCCCCGAGATCAACCCCGACCACGAGGCGATCATCGAGAGCCAGCGGCGCCGGCTCGGCACGAAGCGCGGCTTCATCGCGGTCAAGCCGAACTGCTCGATCCAGAGCTACGTGCCGGCGATCCACCCGCTGCGCTCGTTCGGGCCGAGCAAGATCGCCGTGTGCACCTATCAAGCGATCTCGGGCGCCGGCAAGACGTTCGAGAGCTGGCCCGAGATGGTCGACAACGTGATCCCCTACATCTCGGGCGAAGAGGAGAAGTCCGAGCGCGAGCCACTCAAGGTGTGGGGATCGATCCGCGAGGGAGAGATCTCCATCGCGACCGCGCCCGCGATCACCGCGCAGTGCATCCGCGTGCCGGTCAGCGATGGCCACATGGCCGCGGTGTTCGTGTCGTTCGAGCACAAGCCTTCGCGCGAGCAGATCCTGTCCGCGTGGCAGGAGTATCAGGGCAAGCCGCAGCGGCTGAAGCTACCGAGCGCGCCGACCCCGTTCCTGCGCTACTGCGAGGACCCTGCGCGGCCGCAGACGAAGCTCGATCGCGACGCCGGCAACGGCCAGGCGATCTCGATCGGCCGCCTGCGCGAGGACTCGCTGTTCGACTGGCGCTTCGTCGCGCTGTCGCACAACACGCTGCGTGGCGCGGCCGGCGGTGCCGTGCTCACCGCCGAGCTACTGAAGAGCGACGGGTTTCTGACTGCTAAATGAGTCAGGCGCCTCGCACAAATTCCATCCGGTGTGTGTGCAGGGCGGACCATAAGCAAATCCGCCATGTACACCGCACGAACGGTGCGCGCTGACGCACAGCGCGCGTTGTCCGCACACCGTGAGAAACGTACGCGCCAGGAAGCAGATCGCTTTCACTTGCGTGCAGCAAAGAAGATGCGAGACGTTAGCCTTTGATGTCTCGCAGCACGGCCGATGAGCGGCGTCGTAAGACCCGCACAGCCTCCGAGAACGTCGTTTCCGCGGCGGCGAAGCTCGCACGCGGCACGCGCGACGCCATCGAGCCCGTGCGCGCGCGGAGCACCCGGGACTCGCTGGCACCGATGCTCTCGGTCCACACCGTGCCGGCCCCGGATCCGGACGATTCCGATACGGTCGTGATCGATCCGGAGGATCACCCGGGCGTACTCGACGACCCGCCCGAGGACCACCTCGACCTCTCGGGCAGCGACGACTCGATCGACGCGCACATGCTCGAGCTCGGCAAGCGCCGGTTCGGCATCAGCTCGTTCCGCCCGGGCCAGGCGCTCGCGATCCGTAACGTGCTGGCGGGGATCGACACGCTCGCGATCATGCCGACCGGTGCCAGCAAGTCGCTGTACTACCAGCTCCCCGCACTCGAGCTGCCCGGCATGACCCTCGTCGTCT
>DAIRFU010000840.1:0-2797 GCA_036794935.1 Kofleriaceae bacterium
TCGGGAAGGTCTGGTAGGGCGCGACGATTGGGTGCGCGTTCCAGGTAGTCGGCGAGGCGCTCCATCACGCCCGCGAACGGAGCGTGGCCGAGCTGACCAACGTCGCCTGCGCGAGCGTCGATGCATGCCGGTGGAGCGTGGTCGCACGCGGTGCGAACGAGCTCGAGCTCGAGGCCCGCGCGAACGGCAGGCTCGTCGGTTCCGTCGAGCTGATGCACGAAGACGACGGCTCGTGGGGCGTCGCCGGTGCGCGCCCCGCGCAGACGCTCTGATCGCGTCAGCGGTCGAGCGCCGCGGCGGCCGCGCCGACGACGGCCTTGACGTTGGCGACGGCGAACTCGAAGTCGATGTCGGCGAGGACGTCCGGCATCGACTGCAGGCAGTGATAGTGCGGGTTCCGGTAGTCGGCCGTGTCCGTGATCATCAGTGCCGGATAGTCGGCATCCCAGAACGGGGCGTGGTCCGAGCGGCGAAGCGCGTCGATCGCGGTCTTGAGTGGCGCGAGCAGGGAGATGTTCACGACCGGCAGCCCGATGCTCTCGGCAGTAGCCTGAAAGTCGGTGACGGCGGCCGTGGCCGTCTCGTCGTTGACGACGAGGATGAAGTCGCCGCGATAGTCGTTGGCGGCGATCTGGTCACCCGCGTCGGGAAAGATGACCTCGAGCTGGGCATCGCTTTTCTGCGAGTTGGGCTCCGTGCTGCGATACCCGATCATCTCGAACACGAGCGAGAGCACGATGTCCGCGCCGGCGGCCTTCTCTCGCGCGACGTACGCCGAGGAGCCGATGAGGCCCCGCTCCTCTTCATCCCAGCACGCGACCACCAGCGTGCGATCGTGCGGCTGCAGCGACAGCACGCGCGCCGCCTCGAGCGTGGCCGCGACGCCGGTCCCGTTGTCGTCGGCACCTGGACAATCGGGGACGCTGTCGTAGTGCGCCGAGACCACGACGCGCTCGTCGGGTTTCGTCGTCCCGGTGAGGACCCCGATCACGTTGACGCCCGTCGCGTAGGTCTGACGCTCGACCTCGAACCCGAGCGCCGCGAACCGCTCCGCGCAGAGGTCCTGGACCTCCTGCCAGTGCGGCGTGCCCGGGCTGCGGGGTGCCGCGATGGTGGTCAGGTCGGCCTGGTACGCCGCGCCATCGACGAGATCGACGGCCGACGCCGAGTCTCCGCACCCTGTGACTGCGACGGCGAGCACGTACATGCGGAGGCATCTCATCGGCCACGTTCTACCACCGCGCGCGGGGCATTCGCACTTCGACTCGACCGACGAGACGAGCCGCCAGCTCGCGGCGAAATGGCCGAACGAGCTCTTCGAACGCTTCAGCGGTCATGACAGTAAAGACGTAGCTCGCGCGCCAAACTCATCGCACCGTTTGATGCGCGGGATCATCGGGCCGAGCGGCTGGACGCATCAGGCCGACCCCGAATTCGGCGAACACCGGATCCGCGACGGGGTGTTCTCGTATGATAGGCGGCAATGACCAGGAAGCTCCCCGGGGCGCGCATGGCCAAGCCGAAGCCGAAGGCGTCACGAGCGCGCACGAAGCGCGTGGTCCTGCTCTCGGGCGGCAACCCGCAGATCGCGAAGGCGGATGGCGACGCCCCGGTCCGGGCCTACATCGCGGCGCTGTCGGGCTGGCAGCGCGCGGCATGCAAGCGCCTCGACGCCCTGGTCGTGCGCACCGTGCCCGGCGTGCGCAAGGCCGTGAAGTGGAACTCGCCCTTCTATGGCATCGAGGGCCAGGGCTGGTTCCTGTCGTTCCACGTCTTCACTCGCTACGTGAAGGTCACGTTCTTTGCCGGCACGTCGCTGCGCCCGGCTCCGGCCGGAGGCACCGCCAAGGAGGCGCGCTGGATCGACGTCCACGAGGACGATCTCGACGAGGCGCAGCTGACGCGCTGGGTGAAGCAGGCGGCCGCGTTGCCCGGCTGGACCCCGTAGCCGACGCTGCGTCGACCGTCCACGTTCGTCCGCGACAGCAGCGGCGGCGTGGTGCTACCTTGTGGTGGATCGAAAAACGGCAGGCCGGTTCGGTGAGCCCCGGCCACTCCATCCCGGAGCCCTTGTCCCTCCACCGCGGAGAGTGACCCACGATCGATCGCGGACCCGCGTCCGCCTCGACCGTGAGGACTCTCGTGAAGCTCAACCATCTCGATCTGCAAGTCTCCGACGTTCAATCGCTCGCCGGGTTTCTCGAACAACACTTCGAGCTCGAGCGCATCACCAACGATCGCTCACCGGCGATCGCGATCCTGCACGATCGCGCCGGCTTCACGTTGGTGATCCAGCGCCGGCGAGACGACCGTCCCTATCCCGAAGGTTTTCACATCGGGTTCATCCAGGGCGACGCTGCCACCGTGCACGCGCATCATGCGCGGCTGACAGCGGCGGGCCTCTCGCTGTCCCCGATCGATGTCAACGCGCGCGGGACGCGGTTCTATCTCCACGCCCCGGGCGACATCCTCGTCGAGGTCAGCAGTCCCGAGCGCAGCGAAGGGCGCGCTACGGCCCCTTGAGGATCGTGCCGGCGTCACCGACCGCAAAGACCTCGCCGGTCGCGAGGGCCCACACGGACTGGAGGCGCGGCACGCCCGCGGGCAGTGGCGAATTCGTCCAGCCGACGCCGTCGTAATAGAGGACGTGGCCGGTCGTCATGCTGTTTCCCGAGGTGTAGCCGACGAGGAAGATGCGATCGGCACTCGGCCCATGGAAGTCCTCGATCGTGCCGACGAAGCCCGTCGCCATCGGCGTCCACATGTTGTTCGCGTAGCTGTACATGATGGTCGTGCC
>DAIRFU010000218.1:0-10173 GCA_036794935.1 Kofleriaceae bacterium
GACGCGGCCGAGCTCGTAGATCTGGACGATGTTGACGTGGCTCAGGATCGACGCGAGCTTCGCCTCGCGCACGAACGACTTGATGAAGCTCGCGTCCTCGGCGAGGTGCGGCAACAGGCGCTTGAGCGCGACCATGCGCTCGAATCCTTCGGTGCCCTGCTCGAGTGCGCGGTGAACAGTCGCCATCCCGCCCACCCCCAGCCGCTCGTACACGAGGTACGGGCCGAACTGCTCTTCTGCAGCGGCATCGACCGACATCGTTTCAGGCCGGAGCGTCGCACGAATCGCATCGGCTCCGCACCGGAAAAGCTGCGATTTCCCGGCGCATACGCCGCGCGTCAGCGCTCAGTTGTGGCGATCTCATCCGGCGTCCTGACGTCGAGCGTCAACGCGTGGATGGGACCCTTCAGTTCATGCGCGAGCGCGGCCATCACGAGACGATGGCGCGCGATCAGCGACTGGCCGATGAACGCCGCTGACACGATCGTCGCCTTCCAGTGGTCAGCTGTCCCCGTCAGGTCCTGGAGCTCGACCCGTGCGTCCGGTAAAGCAGCGCGGATCTTCGCGATGATGTCGTCGGGCTTCATCAGGACCTCGCGACCCCGAGCTCGCGGGCGACGATACTGAATGCGCTGATCGCGCGATCGATATCCTCGTCGCTGTGAGCCGCCGACAGTTGCACCCGGATTCGAGCCTGGCCCTTGGGTACGACAGGGTAGGAGAAGCCGATCACGTAGATCCCGTGGTCGAGGAGGCGCTGCGCCATCTCGCCGGCGAGGCGGGCGTCGCCGAGCATGACCGGCGTGATCGGGTGCGTACCTTCCCGGATGGTCAGACCGGCGGCGGTCATGCCCGTGCGAAATCTGCGCGTGTTCGCCTCGAGCCGATCGCGCAGCGCGGTCGACTCGGTGAGCAGCGCGATCGCCTCCAGCGAGCCGGCGACGATCGGCGGCGCGAGCGTGTTCGAGAACAGATACGGCCGCGATCGGTTGCGGAGCAGGTCGATGATCTCCTTGCGCCCCGACGTGAAGCCCCCCGACGCGCCGCCGAGGGCCTTGCCGAGCGTCGACGTGTAGATGTCGACGCGATCCATCACGCCGCGTAGCTCCGCGCTGCCGCGGCCGGTCTTGCCGACGAACCCGGTCGCGTGGCTGTCGTCGACCATCACGAGTGCGCCGTACGTGTCGGCGAGATCGCAGATCGCGTCGATCCGCGCGATGTCGCCGTCCATCGAGAACACGCCGTCGGTCGCGATCATGCGCAGCCGCTTGCCCTGTGTGGCCTGGAGCTTCGCCTCGAGATCGTTCAGATCGTCGTGCTCGTAGCGGTGGCGCTCCGCCTTGCACAGCCGGATGCCGTCGATGATCGACGCGTGGTTGAGCGCGTCGGAGATGATCGCGTCCTCGCCCCCGAGCACGGTCTCGAACAGCCCGCCGTTCGCGTCGAAGCACGACGAGTAGAGGATCGTGTCCTCGGTCGCGAGGAACGTCGAGATCGCCGCCTCGAGCTCCTTGTGGCGATCCTGCGTGCCGCAGATGAAGCGCACGCTCGACAGGCCGTAGCCGCGATCGTCGAGCGCCTTGCGCGCGGCCGCGATCACGCGCGGGTGCGACGACAGCCCGAGGTAGTTGTTCGCGCAGAAGTTGACCACCTCCTTGCCGTTGGTGCGGATGTGCGCGGCCTGCGGTGACGTGATCAGACGCTCGTGCTTCCACAGGCCGGCCGACTCGATCTCGGCGAGCGTGGCGGCGAACACGGACTTGGCGGTCTTGTACATGGCTCGCTCCTAGTGAGAGAGGACGGCGCCGAGGTCGAGCATGCGGCGCACGCGGGGGATCAGATCATCGGTCATCGCGTCGAGGTCGAACCTCGGCTGCCAGCCCCAGTCGCGGCGGGCGGCGCCATCGTCGATCGCCTTGGGCCAGCTGTCGAGGATGCCCTGGCGCACCGGATCGGGCGCGTACGTGAACTTCGCGTCGGGGATCGCGCGCAGGACGGAGCGTGCGATCTCGTCGGCGCGCGGCGAGAACGCGCCGATGTTGTACATCGTGCGGGTGAGCCGGCCGCGGTCGGCGAACGCGAGCTCGAGCAGCGCGCGCACGCCGTCGGGCATGTACATGAGCGGGATGCGGGTGTCGGCGCGGGCGAATGCCTCGTACGCGCCCTTGCGTACCGCATCGACGTACATGAACAGCGCGTAGTCGCTCGAGCCGCCGCCCGGCATCGCCGCCGAGATCAGACCGGGGAACCGCACGCCGCGGCAATCGATGTCGTAGCGGCTGCGGTAGTACGCGCAGAGCAGCTCGCCGGCGACCTTCGTCACGCCGTACATCGTCGTCGGGTGCAGCGCGACGTCGTCCGGACACGGATCGGGCAGGGGGCCGCTCGGCGGCGGGCCGAACACCGCGATGCTCGACGTGAAGATCAGGCGCTTCACCTTGGCGCGGCGCGACGCCTCGAGCACGTTCCACGTGCCGGTCTGGTTGACGTCGTACGCGAGCCGCGGATCCTGCTCGCCGCGTGCCGACAGGATCGCCGCGAGGTGGAACACGAGGTCGGGCCGGATCTCGGTGAACGTGTGCTGCACCGCGGCGGCATCGGTGACGTCGAGGCGCTGCCAGTCGACGCCGCCCGCGTGCGCGTGGCTGGGTGGCCGCGGCGCGAGGTCGGTCGACACGACGTCGTGGCCGGCGGCCACGAGAGCGCCGATGAGATCGTGACCGATCTGGCCACCGGCGCCCGTGAGGAGGATCTTCATGTGGCGCGCATCTTATCCAGTGCCGAAAGTGCTTCAAGGGCGCGCGGAGCCAAGCACGCTGTGCCGCAGGGGCACGGACCGGGCCGGCTAGCCACGCGAAGACTCGCTGGTTTTCGGAGCACGAACGTTGCTAAGCGTTTCCTGCGTGGCAACCGCGAAGCTGGCAAGCCCTCCTGCACCGCCTGCCGGCCCGCCGCCACCCGCGACGATCCGCCACTGCCAGACCTGCGCGGCGGTGTTTCGCACCGACTTCGAGCGCTGCCCCAACGACGGCGGTGCACTCGCAATCTCGCGTGTCGATCCGCTGATCGGGACCACGATCGCCGACACGTACGTGATCGAGGCGCTGATCGGCGAGGGCGCGATGGGCCGCGTCTACCGCGCACACCACCGCACGCTCGCAAACCAGCGCTACGCACTCAAGGTCCTGATCGGCGATCTCGCGGTGAGCTCGACGATGCGGCTGCGTTTCCAGCACGAGGCCGACAACGCGAGCCGGCTCGATCATCCCGGCGTGGTCAACGTGATCGACTACGGCAAGACCGCGCGCGGCCTGCACTACCTGGTCATGGATCTCGTCGAGGGGATCACGCTGGCCACGCTGATCCAGCAGGGCCCGATGGCGGCCGACCGCGTGATCCGCATCGCGCACCAGCTGTGCGAGGGCCTCGACCACGCGCACGGGCGCGGCGTCATCCACCGCGACTTCAAGCCCGACAACATCCTCGTGGTCGGCGAGCCGGGTCGCGAGATCGCGCGCATCGCCGATTTCGGGCTCGCGATGTCGACGACGGCGCAGACGCGGCTGACCACGAGCGGTGTCGCGTGCACGCCCGCATACGCCGCCCCCGAGCAGCTGCGCGGGGGCGCGATCGATCACCGCGTCGATCTGTACGGCCTCGGCGCGACCCTGTTCGAGATGCTGTCGGGAGGCTTCTTGCCGTTCGAGGGCGATCTCGACACCACGATCGCGTCGAAGCTGAGCAGCCACGCCCCGTCGATCCTGACCCGCGCGCCGAACGTGCCGCCCGGACTCGTCACGATCGTCCATCGCCTGCTCGCGCATCAGCCGGGCGATCGGCCGCGGTCGGCGCGCGCCGTGATCCGCGCACTCGAGACCGCGATGACGCTGCCGCGGCCGCCGCTGCGCACCGTCGACATGCGCCCGATCGCGATGCGCCGCATCGTCCGCCGCCGCGCGGTCACGCTCGTAGTCGTCGCGGCCGCGATCGCGGTTGGCGCGCTGGTCGGCAGTCAGAGCTCGCTCGAGCTGTTCGGCAGCGACGATCCGATCGCGGCGGGCGTGAGCGGCCGCTAGACCGGTGCTAGAGCGATCGAGCGCACCGCGAACCGCGGCCGGTAGTCCTTCTCGATGGTGTGCGCGAGGATCGCGGCGTACTCGCGAGGCGGGGCGAGGCCCCAGGCGCGCTCGGTCTCGGTCATCTCGCCGTCGTCGCCCGCGATCGTCGGGTTCGCGGTGCCGTAGCTCGCCTCGAGATCGGCCAGCATCGCGGGCAGCTGCTCGGTGACCAGGCGCGGCACGTCGTCGCCGATCGGCGACGTGCACAACCAGTCGAGCAGGTCCCAGCCGAAGTCGCGGTGGCGGACCTCGTCGCGCAGGATGCGGTCGAGTGCGGCGCGCGCGGCGGGCTCGGTGCAGCGCTCGCGAAGGTGGCGGAACAGCGGCACCGCGACCGTCTCGCCGAGGCAGAACACGCGCACCGCCGTGCGCAGGATGTCGAGCTCGAGCACGTCGGTGCCGCGCGCGATACCGAGCTGCGTGCGATCGATCGCGGGCGGCTGGTCGCCACCGGCCTCGACGTAGACGTCGTGGCTGATCCGCGAGTGCGCGAGCTCGTCGGCCACGATCGCGAGGCCGGCCTCGATCAGATCGGGGGGCGCGCCGGCCTGGATCAGCCACAGCACGAGCTGCTGCGTGATCGCCGCCGACGTGTACTCGGCCGCGATGCGTGCGCGCCACTCCTGGCGCACCCGCTCGCTGACTACCGCTTCGGACACGCGACCGGCCGCGGGCGCGGCGGGTTGCACGCCGTCTTGGGCGGGCACGCCGGCATCGCGTACTCGACGAAGCAGCTGTTGCCGTCGTAGGTCGCGACCGTGATCGGCTTCTCGAGCGAGATGTCTGTCGGGCACGCGTACTTGAACGGCGGCGGCGGGTTGCAGGTCGCCTTGGGCTGGCACTCGACCTTGATCGCGGCCATGCAGGCGCCGTCCTTCGCCTGGTAGACGGTCCACCGCGACGGGCTCGTCTGCGCCGGGTTCTGGCTCGGCTGCTGCTGCGGTGGCGCCGGCTGGGTCGGCCGCGGTGGGTTCGCGACGACCACCGGATGCGACGGCGGAGGTGGTTGCGCCGGCTGGTTCGTCGCGGGTGGCGGCGGGTTCGCGATCATCGGGCCGGGCTGTTGCGGCTGCGGCTCCGGCTGCGCGGTCTGCGTCGGCGGCGGCTGGGCCGGCGCACTCTGCGGCGGCGGGCCCGACTGCACGTAGCAGGCGGGTGCCGCGGCGAGCGTGACCACGAACGGTGCCGCAAACGAACGACGGGGTGTACGCGCTGCCATGCGCGGGACGTTAGTCTGCGCGGGCGGCGATGCGCAACCGCCCGCGTCGGCTACGGTGCGAGCCAGCGGCGCAGCAGGAGCGCCTCGCTGGTGTTGACGATCGACGGTTCGTACTGCTCGATGGCGGCGAAGTGCTCGACGGTCGCCGAGAACATGAAGAATCCGACGTCGATGTGCGCCGCGAGCAGCGCCTCGTACGCATCGTCGGTGATCCACTGCGAGTGCATCTCGACCAGGGTGATCGGGATGCCGGCGTAGTCGCCGAGCGGCCGGGTCTCGGAATCGAGCGGCCTGGGCACGCCGGAGTAGGTCTCGTACCGGGGCGGAAACGGCAGGGCCGCGGGCGTCTGGCGGATCACCTCGGTCAGCATCTCGGGTCCGAACGAGCCGAAGTAGAAGTCGATCGCGATGCCGCGGCCCTGGGCTGCCTGCGCGATCGTGGCGTAGACGTCCCACGCACAGGCAGCATGGCGGTGCCGCTGCTCGGGCGTGTGGTGCCGCGACGTTCCGGCGTCGACGTAGTCCTTGAGCTCGACGAACACCTGGAAGCGTCCGCCGGCATAGGTCAGCGCGGGCGCGGTCGCGATGTGCGTGGCCAGCATCGCGGCGGCATCGCTCGCGAGCTCGGTCCGGTCCGCGTTCTGCTCGATGTCGTGGGCGAAGATGCACGTGTCATCGCTACCGCGCCAGAACAGGTCGATCTCGATGCCATCGATCGCTGGCTTGCCGTCGACCTCGAGTGCAAGTGACTCGGCGAGGGCGGCGAGCGAGTCGTCGTTCGCGGGATCGGTCGGCTCGGCGCAGTTCGAGTTGTGGCAGACGAGCAGCGGGTGCGGGCGCTCGCACGCGGCCAGGGCGACCAGGACGAGGGTGCTACAGGCGACTCGCATACTCGAAGCTCACGAACATGCCGAAGTTGACGAGGTCGATGAAGTCGCGTCCGGTCGCGAACGAGATCCAGTCGGCGGGGAGTCCGCCTCCGTGCTTGACGATCACGGTCGCCAGCTCGAAGTGAAACCGCGCGCGAATGTGCTCGGCGAGCTGCGGCAGCGGTGCGCCGATCCCGACGATCAACTTCTCCTGGAGCTCGGTTCCGCCGAGGATGCCGATCGCGCTCGTCCGCCAGCCGGCGAGGACGCCCCACGCAGGCGAGCACGGTGCCCAGAACCCGCGCACATCGGTGTCGATCTGGCCGTCGGTCCAGAACATCGGATCGAGGACGAGCACCGTGTCGAGCCGGCCGAGCTGCAGGCCACCACCGATGCGAATCGGATGCGTGCCGAGATCGCCGCGCAGCTCGACACCCGCATGCCAGCTCGGCTCCGCGTGGGCGGTTGCGGCGGCGAGCGCGACCATCAAGCAGGCGGTTCGGCAGACCATCAGGGCGCGCGTATCACGAATGCCAGGTACGGCGAAAGCGCGCGATCCCGAGCGTGCTACCCTCGATGCCATGCCGGCTGACGCCACCGCGCGCCTGATCGCGCTCGCCGAGCGCGTCGAGGCCGATCCGCAGGCGCTCGATCGCCGCGCGGGCGACAAGCTGGCCGACGAGGTCGGTGGCGAGGCGGCGCTGCGCTGGCGGATCGCCGTCATGCGCGCGCTGATCACCGCGCCGCCCGATCCCGATGCGGTACGCGAGGCCTACGGCGAGCTGGTCGATCGCTACCGCGACGATCCGCCGAGTCTCGCCCGGATCAAGGCGATCGGCGACGAGATCCGGCGGCGCGAGTCCGACGGCTCGCTGCCGAGCACGCTCGTCGTGCGCAGCGACCGCAAGCCGCGGACGAAGCACGAATGACCGGCGCGATCGCGATCCGATTCCTCGGTCTCGTGATCCTCTGCATCGCGCACGCGTGTCCTCCGTAGAGCGCCGTCAGGCCGGCCGCGCAGGCTCGGCCAGCACGCGCTCGACCTCGCGCTCGGCAGCGTCGAACACGCGCTGGAGCTGCCTGGCTCGCGACCGTGCGATCCGCTTGAAGATCGCGCGCGCGCCGGCGTAGATGCCGCCGAACCACGCCGCGAAGAACACCGGGGCGAGCACCGGGACGAGCAGGGTGGCGCCGATCGGTGCCATGATCAGCCCGCCACCGACGCCGCCGCCGACGCCACCGAACACGCCGCCCGCGGCGTTGTTGAGCTGATCGCTGGCGGTCAGCGTCGTCACGCCGCCGCGCACCGACAAGGTCACGCTGGTGTGCGGCCCGGTGCCGCGGCCCGCCGACGACGCCCACCACGCGATCGAGGTGCGTAGCAGCTCGGTGCGGCCGCGGTCGCGCGTCACCTCGCGGATCACGTCGACGAGCTCCTCGAAGCGCTCGGTCGGGAATTCGCCGTCGAAGCGGCGCACCAGCTCGAGCTGTAGCGGGGCGCCGAGCCAGCGCGCCGAACCCGACGTGGGCTTGCCCGATGGGGCGAGCGCGCCGCCGCTCGCGAGCACGAGCGCCTGCGAGCGCTTGCCCTCGAGCTCGTCGAGCTTCGCGCGCGCGGCCGCGAGCTCGGTCTCGAGCGCCTCGATACGCGCCTGATCCGCCTCGCGGTCATCCCGGTACGCCATCTCGGGGTGAGTCTATCGTGCTATTGCTTGGCCGCTATGAGTCTGGTTGTTGTCGAGGACGTCACGCTCTTCTTCGGAGATCGCCTGATCTTCGACGCCGTGAGCCTGCGCCTCGGCCACGACGATCGCGTCGGTTTGATCGGCCCGAACGGCTCGGGCAAGACGACGCTGCTCAAGGTGATCTCGGGCGAGCAAGAGATCGACGATGGCAACGTCACCCGCGCGAACGGCGTGCGCATCGGCTGGCTGCCGCAGGACCTCGCGATCGCGGGCGGCCGCTCGCTGATCGAGATGATCCTGTCGAGCGTGCCGGGCCGGCGCGAGCTCGACGATCGGCTGGCGCGCACCGAGGCGGCGCTCGAGCAGGTGACGAAGGACGGCGGCGACGACGCGCAGCTGATCGAGCTCGCTGGCGAGATCGGCGAGCTGCACGAGCGCATCGATCACTTCGATCGGTTCTTCGGCGAGCACGAGGCGCTCGCGATCCTCGCCGGTCTCGGCTTTCAGCCCGGCGACGAGAAGCGCGACGTCTCCGAGTTCTCGGGCGGCTGGAAGATGCGTGGCGTGCTCGCGGGCCTGCTGTTCCAGCGCCCCGACGTGCTGTTGCTCGACGAGCCCACGAACCACCTCGACATGCCGTCGGTCGCCTGGTTCGGCGACTTCCTCAAGCGGTGGAACCGCTGCTTCGTGCTGATCAGCCACGATCGCGAGTTCTTGAACGATCAGATCTCGCGCGTCGTCAGCCTCGAGCTCGAGGGCGTGCGCAGCTATCCGGGCAACTACGACCGCTACGTCGCGGCCCGCGCCGAGGAGGAGACGATCCTCGCCGGCAAGGCGAAGAACCTGGCGCGCGAGCGCGAGCGGCTGACCAAGTTCGTCGACCGGTTCCGGGCGCAGGCCAACAAGGCGCGCGCGGTGCAGTCACGCGTCAAGCAGCTCGAGAAGATGGAAGACGTCGAGCAGTTCGAGAAGCGCGGCACGATGCGGTTCTCGTTCCCCGAGTCGTCGCGCACCGTCGCCGATGTCGTCCGGATCGAGGGCTTGAAGAAGGCGTACGGCGATCACGTCGTGTTCCCCGGCATCGATCTGACGGTCCGGCGCGGCGAGAAGATCGGCATCATCGGCGTCAACGGCGCCGGCAAGACGACGCTGCTGCGCATGATCGCGGGCGAGCTGCCGTACGACGCGGGCTCGATCAAGATCGGCAACGGCGTGCAGGTCGGCTACTACGCGCAGCACCACGCCGAGACCCTCGACATGGCGGCGACCATCTACGAGGTGATCCAGCGCGCCGCGCCCGAGGCGCCGCCCGCGCGGGTGCGCTCGATGGCCGGCGCGTTCATGTTCTCGGGCGACGACATCGACAAGCCGGTCAAGGTGCTGTCGGGTGGCGAGCGAGCCCGCGTCGCGCTCGCCCGGCTGTGCATCGCACCGGGAAATCTCTTGCTCATGGACGAGCCGACGAACCACCTCGATCTCGCCTCCGCAGAGAGCCTCGCCCAGTCCCTGACGACCTACGACGGCACGCTGGTGTTCGTCAGCCATAACCGGAGCCTCATCCGCACGCTGGCGACGCGGATCTGGAACGTCGAGGACGCGCGCGTCGAGACCTACCCCGGCACCCTCGACGAGTACATGTACTCGATGACCCAGCGCCGCCAGGCGCTCGGCGCGACCGACGGCTCCAACGGCAAGCCCGCGCCCGGGGGCGCTCCCGCCGCCAAGGCGAGCCGCGACGAGGACAAGGCGCGCAGGCGCCGCGAGGCCGAGGCCCGCCAGAAGCGTACGGCGCGGCTCGGCCCCCTCGAGAAGCAGGTCGCCCAGCTCGAGGAGCGGATCGGTGTGCTCGAGACCGAGCAGAAGGTCCGGTCGGCCGAGCTGGCCGATCCCGCCGTCTACGAGGACGGGACCCGCCGCAACAAGCTGCTCGCCGACTACCAGACGGCCCAGGACAAGCTCGACGAGCTGACCGCCCGCTGGGAGGCGGCGATGGCCCAGCTGGAGACGGCCCGGTCGGAGCTAGAAGCGACCTGAGTCGCTTCCAGCGCGCGACAAGTGGCGCGATACTCCGATCATGCAGCCCGCAGGGCAGCTGATCGACGGCAAGTACCAGCTCGTGGAGATCGCGGGCGAGGGTGGCATGGCCACCGTGTACAAGGCCGTGCAGAAGGGAGCCGCGGGCTTCCAGCGCACCGTCGCGATCAAGCACATCAAGCCCGAGCACCGCGCGCTACAGAACTACGTCGACTTATTCATCGAGCAGGCGCGCGTCGGCTCCGAGC
>DAIRFU010000219.1:0-10141 GCA_036794935.1 Kofleriaceae bacterium
TCCACAGCTGACGGATCGCATCGGTGACGGCACCTTGATCCATGATCGTGCCGTCTACGATGGTTTGCGGAACGAGCGGCTGCATACCGAACGCTTGCAGCGCCCAGCTCGAGCCTTTCCGCTTGAGCTGCACGGCCTTCACTGCGGAAGAACCGATGTCGAGCCCGATGCATTGTTTCGCCATGGAACTCCTGCGGCTGAAAATTTTGTCATGCCGCGGCGCAAACTCCAAAAACGCTCGCGCTTCAGTAAGTCAGGAAATGCCGTATTCCTTCATTTTGTAGAGTAGCGCGCGGTGGCTGATCTCGAGCAGCTTCGCCGCGTTGGTCCGGTTCCCCTGGGTCACGCCGAGCGCCCGCCGGATGAGCTCCTGCTCGAGCGATCGCGTGGCCTTCTTGATGGATAGCTCGTGATCGTCGGCCTGGCTCGCACCTCGGCGCACGTTCATCACGCTGCCCAGAAAATCGAGGTCGATCGCCGGTCCCTCCGACAGCACGAGCGCCCGCTCGATCACGTTCTCGAGCTCGCGCACGTTGCCCGGCCACGGCTGCTGCGCGAGCACCTCGATCGCGACCCCGGAGACCTCCACGCTGCGGTGATGCCGCGCCGCGTGCCGGCCGACGAAGAACCGGACGAGCTCCGGAATATCCTCGGTCCGGTCGCGCAGCGCAGGCACCGCCACGGGCAGCACGTTGAGCCGATAATAGAGGTCCTCGCGAAACCGCCCGGCCGCGACTTCTTCGGAGAGATCGCGCAGCGTCGCCGCGATCAGCCGGACGTCGATCTTGATCGACGCCGCGTCGCCGACCCGGCGGATCTCGGACTCCTGGAGCGCGCGCAAGAGCTTCGCCTGCAGCGGCATCGGCAGCTCGCCGACCTCGTCGAGGAACAGCGTGCCCCCATCCGCCTCCTCGAACAGCCCCACCTTGTCCCGCACCGCGTCGGTGAACGCACCACGGACGTGCCCGAACAGCTCGGACTCGAGCAGCGCCGCCGGGATCGCGGCGCAGTTGATCGCGACGAACCGCTCGTGCCGCCGCGGCGACGCGTCGTGGATCGCGCGCGCGACCAGCTCCTTGCCGGTGCCGCTCTCGCCCTGGACCAGCACCGTCGTGCGCGTCGGTGCGACCACGCGGATGGTCGACTTCAGCTTCCGCATCGCGGCGCCATCACCGATGATCTCCGGCGGCGGCAGGAACGGCTCGCGCGCAGCCCCGCCCTCCCCCTTGCCGTTGCTCGCGCCGTGGCCGTTGCCGGTCGCCCGTCGCCGGCGCACCACGTGGCGCAGCGCGAGCGTGACCGCGAGCTCGTCGATCGGTTCGGTGATCACGTCGTCGACCCCGGCCTCGAGCAGCGACATCGCGAGCGCCACATCGCGCGTCCGCACCACCCCGATGACCGGCGGCGCATCGTCGAGCCCGCACACCTGGGCCGCGACCTCGGGCACCGCGAGCACGACGTCGCAGTCGGCCGCCGCGAAGTGCTTGCGCGCCGAATCGAGCTCGCTCGCCGCCGCGACCTGATGGCCGAGCCGCGCCGCGAGCACGTGCAGCGCCCGCCGGGCCTCGTCGTCGGGCCCGAGCACCAGAACCCGCTGCACCACCCCGGGTGCGGGCACGCTCGTCACGACGAAAATCGTAGCATGGCGGCCTCCTGGCCAGCCCTGATCCGCCGCGTCGCCGCGCTCGGCACTTCGCGTATGATCGTGTGTGTGGAGGGTCACCGAACAGCGGAGCGCCGAAGCCTGGCCTACCACCGCGCCATCGCGGAACGGATCACTCGCGAGCCCGCGATCCTCGACCGTGCCCGCGAGCGCGTGCGGACATGGGAGGGCGTGCATGGCCACTACGTCGAGGCCTGGCAGGAGCTCCTGGCAGCCTCGCCGGGCGAGGTCGCCGCGCTGCTGGGCGAGGACTCCGAGCGCATGACGATGCTGCGCCAGGTCTCGCCGTTTGCCGGCGCGCTCGATCCGCGGACGCGCTGGCAGATCTGGCGGAGCGTGGCGTGAACCGCGCGCAGCTCGAGCACGTGATCGGCGCTTCCGCTGCGATCGATGAAGCCCGCCGCTCGCTCGCCGAGCAGCGCATCCGCGCCGAGTACGCGCCTTGATCGGACCGTGCTGCCAACCCCGTTGGCGATCGTGGACGCGGCGAACGAGTAACCGCGTGAAAGTCGTCGCGCGTGCATTGGCCAGCTCCTTGCTGGGATCGACGGCCGTGCGGTCGGTGAGCGTCATCGCAGTCCTGCGGCGATTGGCACGAGGAATGAGGCACGCGCCCTGGTGCGCGATCCTGCTCTCGCTACTCGGCTGCGTCGAGGAGCTGGAGCCGCTCGGCGTGAGCGAGGAGAGCCACGTCGTCAGCTTCGACATCCCTGGCACGGTCCCCGCGGACCTCGACGTCGTGTTCGCGATCGACGATTCGGTCGCACTCGCGCCGTACCTCGATCGCGTAAGCGAGGTCGCCGCGGAATTCGATGCAAGCCTGCGCCAGCTCCCGTTTCGCGTGCAGCGGCACGTCGATGTCGTGACGACGAGCGGCAACCATCGTGGGTCCCTCGTCGACGAGCTGCGCCCCGACGGCGAGCGCGTCACGAACTTCACGGGCACGTTCACGGAGGCGCTCGGTGCGCTGCTCGCGACCGAGACCCCGGTCGATGCTCCCGCACGGCCGCTGGCCGCCATCGAGCAGGCGTTCGCGAACCCGAACACCGTGCACCCGTATGGCTACCTCATGGTGGTGACGATCAGCGCGCGCGACGATCAGTCACCCGGTGCGCCCTCCGACTACGCGCGGATTGTTCGGCTGGCGAAGGCGTCGTGGCGGACACGAGCGGTCGGAGTCTATCCGCCGGGCGCCGTACGACTCGACGCGTTTCACGACAGCCTCGAGGTGAGCAACACGGCGCTCTCGATCGATGCGGAGAGCTACTTCGACGCGCTCGGGTGGCCGATGCTGCCCGAGCATCCGATCGCCTCGCCGTGCATCGCCGAGCCAGCGGATCGCGACCCGCTCGCCGAGGGCATACAGCGCGAGTGCACGATCAGCGTGATCGACGACGATGCGCGCGCCGAGACCGCGGTTCCGTCGTGCGCCGCGACGGATGAGCCGTCGTGCTGGCATCTGGGGCACGATCCCGTGAGGTGCCCGTCTGCCGTGCAGCCGGCAACGATCGAGATCCGCGGCTACACTGCCTACCGGCCGCACGTGAGGGGACAATGCGTTGTTCGTTGATCGCAGTGCTGTGGGGATTGGCTGCCGTCGCTGCCTGCACCGACGACGGTCCGGCGGGTCCCGGTATCGAGGGTGACAGTCACGTCGAGACGTACGAGCTGCCGGAACAGCCCGCGCCGAAGCTCGACATCCTGTTCGTCATCGACGACACGACGGCGATGGCCGCGCACCAGGACGCCCTCACCGGGCTGCCGGGCGAGCTCGAGGCGCAGCTGACCACGACGATCCTGAACGTCGCCAGCTATCACCTCGCCGTCGTCACCACCGACGCGGCCGGCGGCGGCGTGCTGCGCCGTTCGGATGCGGTGGCCGATGCGTTCATCGTGCACGACGACGGCTATGCCGGACCCGATCACAACTACGACGGCTCGCTCGCCGACGCGTTCGCGTCGCTGGTGCCCGCGTCGGCCGCGAGCACCGCCGCCAACCAGCCGCTCGAGACGATGCAGCTCGCGCTCGGCGCCGCCGCCAACGCGGGGTTTCTACGCGAGGACGCGGCACTCGGCCTGGTCACGATCACCGCGAGCGACGACGCCTCGGCCGCGACCGAGGCCGAGTACGCGAGCGCGCTGAAGGCGGTGGAGGCCGATCCGACGAACGTCGTCGCGATCGGGATCTACCCGCCGGGTGCGCCGCGGCTCGACGCGTTCCACGCGCAGTTTCCAAATCGCAGCGAGACGCACTCGATCGACGTTGCGAGCTACGCCGACGCGCTGGGTCTCTTCGCCCAGCTCTTCAAGACCACGCTCGGCTACGCCTGCAATCCCGCGCCGGCGGATCTCGATCCCGTCGCTCCTGGCCTGCAATGGGACTGCTCGTTCGTGTCGGTCCTCGACGGGGTCGAGCACCTGCTGCCGCAGTGCGGCGACGAGGTCACGGGCCCGTGCTGGGAGCTCGTCACCGCCGACCCACAGAACTGCACGCTGCCCGGCGCGTGGCTGCACCTGCAGACGCGCGGGTTCACGGCATCGAGCTCCGCCGCGGCCTACGGCGACTGGTACCACCCCGAGATCCGCGGCCAGTGCGTCGTCGCGAACTGACGAGAACGCCGGTGCTTTGCGCCAACGATCGGGTCGATTCGCCAACAAAGTTGGCGGTCTGGCCACGCCGGCCGAAAAGTAAGCGTTTGAAACTGCTTGGACTTCAACTTGGCGGGCGACTTGCTCTATGCTCGCCGAGCACTGGAGGTGCGCCAATGCGCAACGCTATTACTACGACTTCTCTCGTCACACTCCTGGGGCTGGGCCTGCTCGCTGGCTGCCCCGACCGCACGATCTCCGAGGTCAATCCTTCGCAAGGTCGCGTCGAGTTCAAGGACATCCCGGTGTCGGTCAATCGCGACATCGACATCTTGTTCGTCATCGACGATTCACCGTCGATGCTCGACAAGCAGACGAACCTGAAGAACAACTTCCCGAACTTCATCAACGTGCTCAACACGATCGAAGGTGGTCTGCCGAACGTCCACCTCGGCGTCGTGAGCTCGGACATGGGCACCAAGGCCGCGGATGACCCGCAGCCGGGGCCAGGCATCGGTGGCTCGGGCCAGGGCTCGTGCTCGAACACCGGCAAGTCGGGAAATCTCCAGACGAACGGCTCGACGCTGGTCACCGGTAACTTCATCAGTGACACCAAGAACAGCGATGGCACGCGCACGACGAACTACAGCGGCCCGCTCGCGGACGCGTTCTCGGCGATCGCGTCGCTCGGCGCCAATGGCTGTGGCTTCGAGCAGCACCTCGAGGCGGCCAAGCAGGCGCTCGACGGCAACCCGGCGAATGCCGGCTTCCTGCGTCCGAATGCGTACCTCGCACTGATCTTCATCCAGGACGAGGATGACTGCTCGATGGCGCACACGACGCTGCTCGGACAGGACACGAACACGCTCGGACCGCTGCAGTCGTTCCGCTGCAACCGGTTCGGCCACATCTGTCAGATGGGCGGCCAGGACTCGAACCAGATGAACCAGATCGGGCCGAAGGGCGAGTGCGCGTCGAACGAGAGCGGCACGTACCTGACCAAGGTCGGCGACTACGTCTCGTTCTTCAAGGGCCTCAAGAGCGACCCGGCGAACGTGATCGTCGCCGCGATCTCGGGTCCGACGACGCCGTACGAGGTCGAGACGCGCACCATCAACAACATGCCGCAGCCCGCGGTCGCGCACTCGTGCACGTACCAGGGCGGGTCCGGCCCGGAGGTCGCCGACCCGTCGACGCGCCTCAAGGAGTTCCTCGACCAGTTCCCGAACCGCAGCACGTTCTCGACGATCTGCCAGCAGGACCTGTCGGGCGCGCTGATCCAGATCGCGCAGCTGCTGCGCACCGTCATCGGCAGCCCGTGCATCGAGGGCAAGCTCGCCGACGTCGACCCGAACACCGAGGGCCCGCAGTACGACTGCTCGGTGTCGGACGTCCAGAACTACGGCCAGGCGAACCAGACCGAGAACGTGCTGCCGCAATGCAACGGCTCTGGACCCGACTACACGGACTCGAGCAACAAGCCGTGCTGGTCGATCCAGACCGACACGATGAACTGCACGGCGGCCCCGAACCTCACGCTCAAGATCGTGCGTGACCAGGCGCCGGCGCCCGACACGCACGTCATCTCGTACTGCGTGACCGAGGCGTAAGCGACACGTACGTCACAACCTCCCGTGCGAAGCGGCGCCCTCACCGGCGCCGTTTTTTTTGCGTGATGGAAACCGCCCGCGCTCGGCACAGATGCGCATGCGGATCACGAACGTGTTGTTTGCCGTCGCGCTCACCGGCTGCCTGGACCGGCCGCTCGCATCCGTGTACCCGGTCCAGGGCAAGGTCGAGACCAAGGATCTGCCGTCCAATCCCGAGAAGGACGCGGACATCCTGTTCCTCATCGACAACTCCGGCTCGATGGAGGCCGAGCAGCAGTCGCTGCAGGCGAACTTCCCGAAGTTCATGGAGGTGCTGCAGACGCTCGAGGGCGGCGCGCCGAACATGCACATCGGCGTCGCGACCTCGGATATGGGCCAGAAGGCGGGCGACGGGACCGGCACGGGCTTTGGCTGCGAGGGCAGCGGCGATGATGGCCTGTTGCGCACGGCACCGGCGATCAGCGGCAACTTCATCATCGACGAGGAGAGCGGCGGCGGGCGCAACGTCAACTACACGGGCACGCTCGGCGACGCGTTCTCGGCGATCGCGGCGGTCGGCATCGCCGGCTGTGGTATCGAGCAGCACCTGGCGAGCATGCAGCGCGCGCTCGAGAATCCGGGCAATGCCGGCTTCTTGCGACCCGAGGCCAAGCTCGCGGTGATCGTGATCGCCGACGAGGACGACTGCTCGCTCGCGCACCACGCCCTGTTCGAGACGAGTGACACCACGGAGATCAACTTCCGCTGCACGTCGTCCGGCGTCGTGTGCACGGACAGCCCGGACCTCACCCAGCCCGGCCAGCGCACGATGTGCAAGCCGCAGGACAGCTCGCAGTACCTCGAGCCCATCGCGGGCTACGCGGACTACATCAAGAGCCTCAAGCCCAACTGGCGAGACGACGTGCTCGTGGCCGGCATCATCGGCGACAGCTCGCCGTTCGGGATCGTGCTCGATGCCAAGCAGCACCCGATCCTCGACCAGTCCTGCCGCTACAACGGCAGCGACGGCGCGTTCCCGGCGCTGCGCACGTCGAGCTTCCTCGACCAGTTCCCGCAGACCACGCAGCAGACGATCTGCGGGGCCGACCTGTCGGCGGCGATGGTCGAGATCGCCGCCCAGCTCAAGCGCTCGTTCGGGGACCCGTGCTGGGAGGGCGAGATCGCCGACCTCGATCCCGGCACGCCGGGCCTGCAGCCCGACTGCTCGATCAGCGATGTCCAGGTGCTGCCCGACGGCACGAGCAAGGAGCTCGATCTGCTGCCCAGCTGCAGCTCCGGCGAGATCCCGTGCTGGCGGCTCGAGGTCGACGCGGCGCAGTGCTTCTACACCGAGACCAAGATGAAGCTCGTGATCGACCGTGGCGGCGTGTTGCCGCCGTCGGACATTCACGTGAAGGCGAGCTGCGTCACGACCGATCCGGACGGCGGTCCCGTCATCTGACCGAGACGATTTCCGAGGTCGCCTAAATGGAGGCAGCCGGACTTACTCCGGCTCCCGGGGTCGGGGTAGGGTCGGCCGGTGCCTGCAAAAGGCCGTCCTCTGATCACCGCAAACCAGGTCACCCTGGCGCGCCTGATCCCCATGCCGCTACTGGCGTGGCTGATCTATGAGGGCAATCGCGTCCACGATAACGGCTACCTGTGGGGCGCGCTGATCGCGGGCACGCTGATCGGCTGCACCGACTGGGTCGACGGCATGCTCGCGCGGCGGCACGGCCCGACCGTGCTCGGCGGTCTGCTCGATCCGATCGCGGACAAGGTGTTCATCGGGTTCGCGTACACGCCGTTCGCGGACTCCGGCCTGGTGCCGTGGTGGGCGTGCGCGCTGATGTTCACCCGCGAGTTCTTCATCACCGCGCTGCGCTCGGCGTACGAGCAGCGCAACCTGTCGCTCAAGACCAGCTACATCGCGAAGGCCAAGACCTGGACCCAGATGCAGGGCATCGGCGTCCTGCTGCTGTTCCCGCTGCTCGACGACAAGACGATCCTGCTGTGGCTGTTCGGCGTCGGCGCCGCGCTCCCGATCGTCGTCATGATCGTGTGGTGGATCGTCAAGAAGTCGTTCTGGCGCGGCGCCCTGGTGATGACCGGCTCGTTCGTCGCGCTGATCGCGGTCTTTCTCTACGACGAGACCTACGCGCCGCGCGCGCTCATGATCGGCATCGTCGCGATCACGTGGATCAGCGGGATCGATTACATCGTCGGCGGCTGGCCCAAGCTGCGCGCGCACGGCGACTTCTCGCGCGCGGACGGCGTCCGCCTGCTCGGCTCGCTGACGCTGCCGATCCTGCTGTTCGCGGTCCTCGTCTACACCGATGCACCGCGGTGGACGATCTTCGCGATCCTGTCGTTCGAGCTCGCGGTCGGCGGCCTCGATAATCTGCTCTCCCACCACAAGGCCGCGACGCTCGCGCTCGCCTGGGGCGGCCGCGTGCTCGGCGTCAGCCTGCTGCTCGGCGGCGCGCTGCTGTTGCCGGATCAGGCCGCGCCGCTCGCGATCGTCGCCGCCGCGGTCAGCGTGTTCGGCTGCACCGCGGAGTTCATCCGCGGCCGCGCCTACTACATCGATCACCTCATGGAGTGATCAGCCGATGACGCGGTTACGGCCCTCGCGCTTCGCGCGATAGAGGTGGTCGTCCGCGATCTTGATGAACGCGGCGACGTCGACGTCCTCGCCCTCGACGGTGGCGACGCCGACCGACACGGTGACCTCGAACGTATCGCCCTCGTACTCGAACGGCTGGTCGCCGACGAGCCGGCGGACCTGCTCGCCGAAGGTGCGCGCGCCGGTCAGATCGGTCTCGGGAAGCACGGCCGCGAACTCCTCGCCGCCGTAGCGCGCGAGCAGCTCCTCGCGGCGGACGCGGCCGAGCAGACGGCGCGACAGCTCGCGCAGCACGTAGTCGCCGGTGAGGTGGCCGTGCTTGTCGTTGATCTGCTTGAAGTGATCGATGTCGAACATCAACAGCGACAGCGGGCGGCGGTAGCGCGCGCAGCGGGCGATCTCGCGCTCGAGGAACTCGAGGAAGTAGCGCTTGTTGTGGGCGCCGGTCAGGGCATCCACGATCGTCATCTTGTAGATCTCTTCGTGGTAGCTCGCCTCGATCCCCGAGCCCGACAGGAACTTGAAGATCGCGGCGCCGATCTTGAGGAAGTCGGCGTCGCGCAGGACGGACTTGGTGACCGGCACGTCGTTGACGTAGCTGCCGTTCGTCGACTGGAGATCCTCGACGGACCACGCATCGCCGGTGCGATACACGCGCGCGTGGCGGCGCGACACCGAATCGCGATCGACCTGGATGTCGCAATCGGCGCCGCGCCCGAGCACGATCTCGTTACGCGTCAGCGCGAAGCGCTTGCCCATGTCGGGACCGGGCGGATAGATGAGCACGAGGCACGCCTCGCCGCTCTCCTTGGCCGGTTTGACGACCTGGACCTTGGTAATGCGGGTCTTCCACTCGCTCATCGGCCACAGCGATCACGGGAGCACGCAACTCGTCGTGATCCTTTCGATCCAAGCGTACTCGGCGTGACCTGTCAATGTGCGCACCGGTGTGATAACGAGATCGACGTGGTGCTCGGGGCCCCCTTCGATCTCGTCGGTGATGGCGCGATCGGCGTGGTTTGCGTGCACGGCTTCACCGGAACGCCCTACGAGATGCGCTACCTCGGCGAGGCGCTCGCCCGGGCCGGCATCGCCGCACATGGCCTGCGGTTGCCCGGGCACGGCACACGCGTCGAGGATCTCGATCGGACGAAGTGGTCGGACTGGGCCGGCGCCGTCGAGGAGGCGTTCGACCGGCTGCGCGCGACCTGCGACCGCGTGGCCGTCGTCGGCCAGTCACTGGGCGGATTGCTGGCGCTCCACCTCGCGAGCCGGCGCACCGAGGTTGCCGCCGTGGCGACGCTCGCGGCGCCGCTCTGGCTCGAAGGTCTGTCGGGGCGGGTCGCGCAATGGGCGGCCGACGGCCTGCTGCGCCGCATCCGCGCGATCCCGAAGCTCTATGGCTCCGATGTGCGAGACCGGCAGACCCGCGCGGAGAACCCGAGCTACCGGGCGATCCCGACGCGCGCGCTCGCCGAGCTGTCCGCGTTCATGCGCGTGGTGGACGGCGAGCTCGAGGACGTCAAGCAGCCGGTGCTCGTGCTGCACGGCCACCACGACCACACCGCCCCGGTCGCGTGCGCGCACCGGATCGCGCAACGCACGTGTGCCGCGCGCGTGCGGATCCTGCCGCGCAGCTATCACCTGACCGCCGCCGACGTCGAGCGCGACATC
>DAIRFU010000841.1:0-2791 GCA_036794935.1 Kofleriaceae bacterium
CACGTGCCTCTCCGCAGGCCCATCTTGCCGGGATTGAAGATGCCATCGGGATCGAGCGCGGCTTTCGCTGCTTCGAAGATCGCCATCGCCTCGCGATGCTCGCCGACCATGTACGGCGCCTTGAGCAGACCGACGCCGTGGTGATGGCTGATCGTGCCGCCGACGCGCGTGGTCGCTTCGAGCCCGTCGCGCCAGATCGCGTCGTAGATCCGCGTTGCACCGGCAGCGTCGGGTGCGTGGCCGGCGAACGTGAAGTAGATCGAGCAGCCGTCGGCGTAGGCGTGGGAGAAGTGCGCCATCACCACCGCGTGGTGGCCGATCGCGGTGCGCACCGAATGATAGAGATCGGTGAGCCGCTCCCAGCTCGATGCGACTTCCATCGTGTCGACGAACGCGCCGTCGCGAAACACCGGCGACATCCGGTAGCTCACGTGATAGCGGTGCTTGAGCCACGCCCAGCCCGGATCTTCGCCCTGGTCGCGCGCGCCCGCGGCCTCGAGCTCGGCGAACGTCAGCGCGGCCTCGATCTCGGTGCGGATCCGCGCGCCCTCGAGGCCGATGATCATGCGGCACCCGCGCCGCGCGATCTTCTCCGCGACCGTGCCGAACACGCGGTTGACGAGCTCGGAGTTGTCGAGCGCCGTCTTCATCGCGCTCTTGCGGAGTGCCTTGCCCTTCGCGAGCGCGAGCAGCCGGTCGACGACGCTCTCGTGCTTCGGCGGCTGCGGCGCCGGGTAGGCGGGCAGAGCGCCGGTCTCGATCGGCGGCACCGGCGCGCGCGTCGACGAGCCCTCGTCGTCGCCGCCGTGGCTCATCGAGTTGATCAGCGTGTCGAGCTCGTCGTAGAGCCGGACGACCGCGGGGCGCAGACCCTTCTGGAGCACGCGCCGGATCGCCTCGAGCCCGGTCTGGACGTCGTCGACCTCGAAGCCGCGGTACACGCGCAGCTGCGCCGCCGGCGAGACGCGCAGCCGCGCCGACGTGATGAGGCCGAGCGTGCCCTCGCTGCCGAGGAGCAGCTGGCTCCAGTTCGGGCCGCGCAGCGCACGATTGGGACCGTCGGTCTCGATCACCTCGCCGCCGCCGGTGACGATCGTCAGCCCGGCGACGCGGTCCTCGACCTTGCCGTACTTCGTCGAGAGCTGACCGGCCGCGCGCGTCGCGAGCCAGCCGCCGACCGTCGAGCAGTAGATCGACGACGGGAAGTGACCGAACGTGTAGCCGCGGCGCTCGAGCTCGCGCTCGAAGCGTTCGCCGCTGAGCCCGGCCTCGACGTCGCAGACCAGCTCCTCGCCGTGCAGTGAACGGACGGCCTGCATCCGCTTGGTGTCGATCGTGATGCCGCCGAACAGCGGGATGGCGCCGCCGCATACGCCGGAGCCACCGCCGTACGGCACGATCGGGATCCGCAGCTCGCGGGCCAGCCGCACGACGGCGACGACCTCGCGCACGTGCTTGGGCCACACGATCGCGTGCGGGCGATGCGGGGGCGGGATGCCGTCGCGATACGCGATGAGCAGGCGCGGCCACATGTCGCGCGCGTACACGTCGAGATCGACGGCGCGCATCGAGACGCGGCGCGGACCGAAGATCGACTCGAGCTCGCGCTGGAGTAGATCGATATCGACGGCAGGCTGCACGCGCGAACCGTACCGCAGTGGCGTCTTCAGTTCTCGCGCCGCGGCGTCTTCGTGATGCGCTCGGCTGGCGGGTGGCGCGGGTGGAGTCCAGACCGCGAGGCGCGGTTTGACGTATGTTCCGCGCGTGACGCTTCCCAGCCTCGAACAAGTCCGGATGATTGCGGTGATCGGCGCGGGTACGATGGGCCACGGTATCGCGCACGTCGCCGCGTTGATGGGCGCCGAGGTGCGCCTGTACGACGCGCTCGCAGGTGCCGCCCGCGCGGGTGTCGACAAGATCGCGAAGAACCTCGCGAAGGGCGTCGAGCTCGGCAAGGTGAGCCCTGCCGATCGAGACGCCGCGCTCGGCCGGCTCTCCACCCGCGACGACCTCGCGGCCGCCTGCACCGGAGCCGATTGCGTGATCGAGGCGGTGCCCGAGCGCATCGAGCTCAAGCGCGAGATCTTCACCGCGATCGACGCCGCGGCGCCCGCGCACGCGCTGCTCGCGACGAACACGTCGTCGCTGCCGATCGCGCGCATCGCCGAGGCCGTGCGCGATCCGAGCCGGCTCGTCGGCATGCACTTCTTCAACCCGGTCCACGTGATGAAGCTCGTCGAGGTCGTTCGCCACGCAAAGGCGAGTGACGCCGCGGTCGCGCTCGCGGTCGCGCTCGCCGGCAAGCTCGGCAAGACGCCGATCACGGTGACCGACAGCCCGGGCTTCGCGTCGAGCCGGCTCGGCCTCGTGCTCGGCCTCGAGGCGATCCGTATGGTCGAGCAGGGCGTCGCGTCGCCGGCCGACATCGACACCGCGATGAAGCTCGGCTACGGCCACCCGATGGGACCGCTCGAGCTCACGGACCTGGTCGGCCTCGACGTCCGGCTCGGCATCGCCGAGTACCTGGCCGGCGCGCTCGGCCCGAGCTTCTCGCCACCGCAGCTACTCCGTGACAAGGTCGCCGCCGGCACGCTCGGGAAGAAGTCTGGCGAGGGCTTCTACCGATGGGGCGCGGACGGCAAGCGCGTCGGCTGATCGGGCGCGGCGCGGCCCCTGACATTTGCGTCCGGCCAGGCTGGCAAGACGTGCTCGCGCTGCGGCCAAGCGTATGAAACCGCATGGTCGAACCAGTGGCACGGCCGGTGCTGTCCTGGTCGGGCCATGAAGCGCC
>DAIRFU010000842.1:0-2789 GCA_036794935.1 Kofleriaceae bacterium
GTCGATCTTCGCCTGCGCCTGGGCTCGCACGCGAGCGTCGGCCTCGAGGCGCGCTCGGGCCTCGGCGTCGAGCCTGGCCTGCGCCGCCGCGTCGATGCGCGCCTGCGCCTGGGCGCGCAACCGCGCCTCGGCATCGAGCTTGGCTTGCGCCTCGGCCCGCGCATGCGCCTCGGCATCGAGCCTTGCCTGCGCCGCGGCATGGGCCCGCGCCTCGGCCTCTGCCCGGCGCTGGCGCGCGAGCGGATCCGCGCCGACGGCCACGAGCTGCGCGCTGAGCTGGCCGCGCACCTGGTGCGCCTGTTCGTTTGCCGCGACCGCGCGGGCGCGCGCCTCGGCGTCGAGATCGCGGATGTGCGTGACCTCGAACGAGGCGAGCACGGTCGGATCGTCGGTGACCGCGTTGACCGCGCACGCGCCGTCCTCGCCGAACACCACGTGGACGCGCGTCGCGAGCCGGCCGGCACCGACGTCGCCGGGCGGCAGCTCGATGATGTCGCTGACCGTCGCGTTCGCGACCGCCTCGCCGGCCGCCGCGCCCACCGCCTGGCCCGAGACCGTCGCGTCGACCTGCGCCTGACCGCCGGGGCCGCTCGCCTGACCATGCGCATGCACGTCCGGCGCGACGGCACCGACGAGGACGCCGGTCACCGCGGCCACGTTCTTGCGCTCGCGCTCGCGGTCGGCGCGGATCTGCGCGATCCGGCGCTCGCGGTACGCCTCGAACGTCTCGCCGAGGACGCCGTGGCGCTCGACGCCCGGGCACGTCACCGTCCAGTCGATCACCTGCGCGCGCGGGACATCGAATCGCAGGTCGAGATCATAGGTGCCGCGCGCGAGCGCGATGCTGCCCGCCATGGCCGCCGGCGCCCCGGCACCGCGGGCCTGGACCGCCGCGGTCCCCCCGCCCACCACCTCTCGCTTGATGTGGGCACCGCACGCCATGGTCAGGACGATCGTCGATAGATAAGCCAGCCGCATCGATCTCCCATGGTGCCATCGACGTGCCACCGCGCGCAGCAAAGGCTGGCCCCGCATTTGCGATACTCGCGGTCCATGACGAACGCCTCGCTTAGAAGCAATGCGCACTTGGACGCCGTTTTGCGCGGCCGGACCGTCCTCGCGGGTGCGGTCCGTGAACGTCGGGCTACGGCCCGCACTGCCACAGTGGCTCGCGTACTACGCCTGTGGATCACGCTGACGCTCGCCGCCTGTGGTGGCGGCGGCAAGCACGCCGACACCTACGCGAAGGGTACGCAGGTCCAGGAGCAGTGCTGCGAGCACCTCCAGGACGGCGCCCGCGACCAGTGCCTGCAGAAGATCGTGCGCGTGAGCGATCCCGAGGTCGCGAAGACGAAGGCAAACCAGCAGCAGTACGCGTGCATCGTCGAGCACTTCACGTGCGACGCGCAGACCGGCCACGCGACCCAGGAGAGTGCCCAAGCGCAGCTCGACTGCATCCAGGATCTCGACGCGCAGCAGTAGCCGAAACGAAAAACGCCCCGCGAACGGGGCGTCTCTCGTCTATCGGGAAGGCGTGGACTAGAAATCCATGCCGCCCATACCGCCCATGCCACCCATGCCGCCGCCACCGGGCGCCGGCGCGGGCGCGTCCTTCTTCGGACGCTCGGCGATCATCGCCTCGGTCGTGAGCAGGAGCGCCGAGACCGACGCGGCGTTCTGGAGCGCGGTGCGGACGACCTTGGTCGGATCGATCACGCCGGCCTTGATGAGGTCGGTGTACTCGAGCGTCTGCGCGTTGAAGCCGAACGCCGCCTGGGCCTCCTTGACCTTGCTGACGACGATCGAGCCGTCGACGCCCGCGTTCATCGCGATCTGACGCAGCGGCTCCTCGATCGCGCGACGCACGATCGCGACACCGAACGCCTGCTCCTCGCTGAGCTTGATCTTGTCGAGCGCGCTCTGCGCACGGAGCAGCGCGACGCCGCCACCGGGCACCACGCCCTCTTCGACGGCCGCGCGCGTCGCGTGCAGCGCGTCCTCGACGCGGGCCTTCTTCTCCTTCATCTCGACCTCGGTCGCCGCGCCGACCTTGATGACGGCGACGCCACCGACGAGCTTCGCGAGGCGCTCCTGGAGCTTCTCGCGGTCGTAGTCACTCGTGGTCTCCTCGACCGCGTTGCGGATCTGCTTCACGCGCGCCTCGATGTCGGCCTTCTTGCCGGCGCCGTCGACGATCGTCGTGTTGTCCTTGTCGACCGTGATGCGCTTGGCCGAGCCGAGGTCGGCGAGGGCGAGGTTCTCGAGCTTGAGGCCGAGATCCTCGGTGACCGCCTGGCCGCCGGTGAGCACCGCGATGTCCTTCAGCATCTCCTTGCGGCGGTCGCCGAAGCCCGGCGCCTTGACCGCGCAGATCTGCAGCGTGCCGCGCAGCTTGTTGACGACGAGCGTCGCGAGCGCCTCACCGTCGACGTCCTCGGCGATGATGAGGAGCGGCTTGCCCTGCTTGGCCACCTGCTCGAGCACCGGCAGGAGCTCCTTCATGTTCGAGATCTTCTTCTCGTGGATCAGCACGTAGACGTCGTTGAGCACGACCTCCATGCGCTCGGTATCCGTCACGAAGTACGGCGACAGGTAGCCGCGGTCGAACTGCATACCCTCGACGACGTCGAGCTCGCTGTTCAGCGTCTTCGCCTCTTCGACGGTGATGACGCCTTCCTTGCCGACCTTCTTCATCGCCTCGGCGATCATCTCGCCGATCTCGGTGTCGCCGTTCGCGCTGATCGTGCCGACCTGCGCGATGTCTTCCTTGCCCTTGGTGGGCGTCGACA
>DAIRFU010000220.1:0-10129 GCA_036794935.1 Kofleriaceae bacterium
ACCAGCGGCGCGCTGGCCCTGGCCGGCAGCGGCGCGGCCGTGATCGGCATCCTCGCGCTCATCGGCATCGGCCCGGCCCTCACGCTGGTCATGATCTCGATGCTGGCCGTCGGCGGCGCGATGTTCCTCGGCGGCAGCGCACTGACCGCCCGGTTTGCCCGCGGCCTGCAGCACGCGTGACTCATGCCCGTCCTCGCCGCGATCGATCTCGGGCGGTCGACGGCGCCGGTCCTGCGCCACGCCGACCGGCATGCACGCGCCGCAGACGACGAGCTGATCGTTTGCCACGTCGGCTCGCCCCGTGACGAGCAGGAGGTGAGCGCGCACGCGAGCTCGTTGACCGGGCGTGATCAGGCAGACATCGAGACGGTGGTGGTCCCGGGCGCGCCGGCGGCGGAGATCCTCCGCACTGCCGCGTGGCACTCCGCGGGCCTCGTCGTCGTGGGAGAGTCCAAGCATCGGGGCATGCGGCGGTGGCTTCGCCGGGGGACCATGCGCGGCGTGCTCCGGCGCGCGACGGTGCCGGTGCTCGTCGCGCGTGACAGCCCGCAGACCAGCCACATCATCGTGGCCGCCGAGCTCGCCGACGCGACGTTTCCGGTCGTCGGCGCGGCCGCCCGCGAGGCAAAGCTCTTTGGCGAGCACACCCGGGTCACCGCGCTGCACTGCATCGACGCTCCGGTCCACGAGAGTCTCGCGGATCTCGATGGGTGGCCCGACTACCTGCCGATCCGCTACCGCGCGCGCGTGCTACGTGCCCGCGAGAACCTCGACGCGGCGCTACGGACGCACCAGCTCGAGGCCGAGCCGCAGGTCGTGCTCGGCTCGCGGCACAAGTCGATCCTCGCCGCCGCCGCTCAGGTCGGGGCCGAGCTCGTCGTGATCGGCTGCCACCAGCGCAGCACGCTCGAGAGGCTCGTCACCGGCAGCCTCGCGGAGCACGTCGCGGCGTCCGCCCCCTGCGCAGTACTCGTCATCCCGCTCGTGCCGGTGCGCGCTACCCGCACGAACCGCGTGGAGCCGGTGCCGGCCTGATCCGGTGGATTCCCTACGCGCCGGGCATGTCCGATGCACCGATTCGTGGCGTGACCCGGCCGTCCGCACGCATCGAGCACGTCGACGTTCGCGTCTACGACGTGCCCACGATCGACCAGCCCGAGCGCGATGGCACCGCGGCCTGGACCTCGACCACCGCGGTGATCGCGCAGCTGTATGCAAAGGGGATCGCCGGGCTCGGCTACTCGTACGTTACGAGCGCCGCCGCGCACGTCATCACCGAGCTGCTCGAGCCATGTCTTCGCGATGCAGATCCATTCGCGATCCCCGCGTTACACGGCCGCATGATCCGCGCGGTCCGCAACCAAGGGCGTGCCGGTGTCGCCGCGTGCGCGATCGCGGCCGTCGATACCGCGCTGTGGGATCTGCGGGCCCGCTTGCTCGACCTGCCGCTGTCCCGGTTGCTCGGGCTCGCCCGCGACGACGTCCCGACCTACGCGAGCGGCGGCTTCACGTCCACGCCGCTCGACGAGCTCGCGCGAGAGATCGAAGCCTACGTCGCCGCGGGACACCGCCGCGTCAAGATCAAGATCGGCCAGCCCGTGGCGAGCGCACTCGAGCGCGTGCGCGTCGCGCGCGACGCTGCCGGCGAGACGACCGAGCTGATGGTCGATGCCAACGGCGCGTACACGGTCAAGGAGGCGATCGCACTCGTGCCGCGGCTCGAGGAGCTCGGGGTCGGGTACTTCGAGGAGCCGGTGTCGTCCGACGATCTCGAAGGTCTGCGGATGGTCCGCGACCGGTCGAACCTCGCCGTCGCGGCCGGCGAGTACGGCTACGACGCGATGTACCTGCGGCACATGCTCGAGGCGGGTGCCGTCGATATCCTGCAGGCCGACGCGACGCGCTGCCTCGGCATCACCGGGTTCTTGCAGGCCGATACGCTCTGCGACGCGTTCGGTCGCCCGCTGTCGGCGCACTGCGCGCCCGCGCTCCACGTGCACGCCGCCCGCGCTGCACGCCGGCTGGTCCACATCGAGGACTTCTTCGATCACGTGCGTGTCGAGGCGCTGCTGTTCAGCGGTGCGCCGACGGTGCGCGACGGCTGTCTGACGACGGACTGGGACGCCCCGGGCCTTGGCCTCGCGTTGCGGACCGCCGAGGCCGCGCGCTTCGCCGCGTGAGCACCGCCCGATCACCGCCCCGATCACCGCCCCGATCACCGCCCCGATCACCGCCCCGATCACCCGGCCGGCAGCTCGAACGGACGCGGCGGCTGTCTCGCCGGCTCCTCCGAGCGGGCCGCGCGCAGCTCGACGAGCGCGAGCGCGATCAGCTCGGCGACGTGGAGCGCGGGGCGGCCGGTGCCGTGCCGGATCTGCTCGCGACACGAGAACCCGTCACTGACGATGAGCGTGTTCGGGTCCTCGCGCCGGACCGCGGGCAGCAGCACGTGCTCGCCGATCGCCATCGACACGTCGTAGTGGTCGGCCTCGAAGCCAAACGAGCCTGCGAGCCCGCAGCAGCCGCTGGTCGGGACCTCGAGATCCGCGTGCATCGCGGCGACCAGCTCGCGCTCGGCGTCGAAGTCGAGCACCGCCTTGTGATGGCAGTGGCCATGCAGCAGCACGCGGCCGGCGATCGGCGGCGGGTCGTAGTCACGGTCGCCGAGGAACTTCGCGAGCGTCTGGGTCTGCTTGCTCAGCGCCCGCGCGCGCTCGTCGCCCGGGAACAGGTTCGGGAGCTCGTCTCTGAACGCGGCGACGCAGCTCGGTTCGAGACCGACGATCGGGATGCCGCGCGCGATCGCGGGCTCCAGCACGGTCATCGTCTTGTGCCAGAGCTGCTTCGCGGTGTCGAGCATGCCGTAGTCGTAGAGCGCACGGCCGCAGCACAGATGGCCGCCGGGAACGACGACGCGATACCCCGCGTCCTCGAGGACCGCGACCGCGGCGTGCAGGGTGCCCGGGAAGAAGTGGTTGTTGAACGTATCGGGCCACAAGAGGACCGGAAATCGATCGCTTCGCCTGGCCTGAAACTCGCGCGTGAACGGCCGGTCGGCGAAGCGTGGGAACGGCCGCTCGGGTGCGAGGCCGCCGAGTGCGGCCGCGAGACGCCGCAGACCGGGTGTCTGGGTCACGAAGTTCGCCAGCCATGGCACGTAGCTGCCGAGGCGGGCCCAGTGATGGATCCAGCCCATCGCATACGCCTGACGTGGGCGCAGATGATGCTCGTAGTAGTGCGACAAGAACTCGGACTTGTACGTCGCCATGTCGACGTGCACCGGGCAATCACCCTTGCAGCCCTTGCACGACAGGCACAGATCGAGCGCGTCCTTCACCGCGTCGCTCGCCCAGCCGTCGCGCACGATGTCGCCCTCGAGCATCTCGAACAGCATCCGCGCGCGGCCGCGTGTCGTGTGCTTCTCCTCGTGAGTGACCATGTAGCTCGGGCACATCGTGCCGCCGCCGGAGCGCCGGCACTCGCCGATGCCGACGCAGCGGATCGCCGAGTGACGGAAGTCGCCGTGGTCCTCGCGCGGATGAAACGAGGTATGGAGCTCGGGCGGGCGGTAGCTCGCGAGCTTGAGATCCTGACCGCGGTGCAGACCGTCGACGATCTTGCCGGGGTTCATCCGATCGTCCGGATCCCAGATCCGCTTGAACTCGCGGAACGCTTCGACCAGCTCGGGACCGAACTGCCTGCCGAGCAGATCGCCGCGGGACTGGCCGTCGCCATGCTCGCCCGACAGCGAGCCGCCATGGCTCAGCACCAGGTCGGCCGCCTCGTCGGTGAACTGCCGGTAGCGCGCGATGCCCGCCGGTGTCGCCAGATCGAAGTCGATGCGGCAGTGGATGCACCCCTGCCCGAAGTGGCCGTAGAGCGCGGAGTCGTGGCCGTAGCGGTCGAGGAGCGCGCGCAGGTCGCGCAGGTACGGCCCCACGTGATCGGGCGGCACCGCGGAGTCCTCCCAGCCCTCCCAGGCGTCCTTGCGCCCCGGGATGAAGGCCGTCGCGCCGAGCCCTGACTCGCGCACCTTCCAGATCGTCTGCGCCTCGTCTCGATCGCGGAACACCTTGATCGATGGCGCGTTCGACTCGCGGCGAAGCGCCTCGATCATGGCCTGCGTCTGCGCCTCCGCCTCCTCCATGCTGTCGGAGCCAAACTCGACGAGCAGCCAGCCCTTGCCCTCCGGCAACAGGCCGACGTCGTTCTTGTGGAGCCCCGTGCGCCGCATGTCCTCGATCAGGTGATCGTCGAGACCCTCCAGCCCGATCGGCCGGAAGCCCCGGATCTGCGGGATGTGATCGCCGGCCTCGAACACGTCGGGGTAGCCGAGCACACAGAGGACCCGCTTCGGCTTCATCGGATAGATCGCGAGTGTCGCCTCGAGGATCGTCACGCACGTCGACTCGGAGCCGACGAGCGCGCGGCCGACATGGAAGCCCTTCTCGGGCAAGAGCTCGTCCAGGTTGTACCCGGAGACGCGGCGCGGGATCGGCGCGAACCGCGCGCGGATCTGGTCGGCGTAGCGGTCGCGCAGCCGCGCGAGAGCGCCATAGATCTCGCCGATCCGGCCGCCGGCGTGAACGAGCCGCTCGAGCTCGGCGTCGGACGTCTCGCCGACGCGCAGGCGCAGCCCGTCGTAGGTCATGATCTCGAGTGACTCGACGTGATCGGAGGTCCGCGCGCCCGGGCCGTAAAACTCGCCCATGACCGAGTGCACGCCGCACGAGTTGTTTCCGATCATGCCGCCGAACGTGCAGTGGTCGTGCGTCGACGGGTCGGGGCCGTACGTGAGCTCGTGTTTCGCAAGCGCCGCGCGCATGTCATCGAGCACGCAGCCGGGTTGGACGCGGACGCGCTGCCGGTCGGGATCGATCGCGACGACCGCATTCATGTACTTGCTGAAGTCGATCACGATCGCGTGGTTCACGCACTGGCCGGCGAGGCTCGTGCCGGAGCCGCGGCCCAGCACCGGCGCCCCGTGGGCGGCACACACCCGCAGCGCGTGCGCGACGTCACCGGCGTGACGCGGGATCACGACGCCGATCGGTGGCTGCCGGTAGTTCGAGCCGTCATGCGCGTACATCGCCCGCGACCCGGCATCGAAGCGGACCTCGCCGTCGATACCGCGCGCGAGCTCGTGCTCGAGATCATCGTCGCGTGCCACCGCGAGCCGGCTGCTGCGGATCATTTCACGACCCCGGCCCAGAGCTGCTTGGCGGACTCCTTGATCACCTGCCAGCGCCGCGGATCGCCCTTGATGATCGACTCGACCAGGTGCTTGGCCTGGACCGGCTCGATGTGTGGCGGCAACGGCGGCACCTCGGGGTCGGTGTACGCCTCGACGAGCACCGGCCGGCGCGCGGCCATCGCCTCGTCCCAACCGCTCGCGATCTGGTCGGGCGACCGCATGACGATGCCGTCGAGCCCGAGCGAACGCGCGTACTCGGCAAACGAGAACGGTGGCAGCACCTGCGAGGCCGGGAACTTCGGGTCCCCGGACATCACCCGCTGCTCCCAGGTGACCTGGTTGAGGTCGCCGTTGTTGAGCACGAGGATGACGAACCGGGGATCCGCCCACTCGCGCCAGTACTTCGCGACATCGACGAGCACGTTGTTGCCGTTCATCTGCATCGCGCCATCGCCGGCGACCGCGACGACCGGCCGGTCCGGGTGGACGAACTTGGCGGCGAGTGCGTACGGCATCGCCGGCCCCATCGTCGCGAGGTTGCCCGACAGCGAGGCGAGCATGCCACTGCGAATCTTGATGTCGCGTGCCCACCAGTTCGTCGACGAACCCGAGTCTGCGGTCAGGATGCAGTTGTCGGGCAGCCGCGGGGACAGCTCCCAGAACACGCGCTGCGGGTTGATCGGATCGGCACCCACCATCGCGCGGCTCTCGAGCAGCTGCCACCACTCGGTGACGGCCGCCTCGATGCCCTCGCGCCACGCGCGATCGCCCTTGCGCTGGATCCGTGGCATCAGCTGCTGGAGCGTCTCGCGCGAGTCGCCGTGCAGCAGCACATCAGCCGGGTAGCGCAGCGCGAGCTTGCGCGGGCTGATGTCGATCTGTACCGCCCTCGCCTGCCCTTCCTTCGGCAGCCACTCCGAGTACGGGAAGCTGGTGCCGACCATCAGCAGCGTGTCGCAGTTCTGCATCATCAGATCGCTCGGCTTGGTGCCGAGCAAGCCGATGCCGCCGGTCACGAACGGTAGATCGTCGGGCAGCACCGCCTTGCCGAGCAGCGCCTTGGACACGCCCGCACCGAGTCGCTCCGCGATCTCGGTGATCTCGTCTCCCGCCCCCAGTGCACCCGCACCGACGAGGATCGCCACGCGCTCGCCCTCGTTGAGGATCTGCGCCGCCCGATCGAGCTCGCCCTCCGACGGGATGATGCGCGACTCGGCGTAACCGATGCCGGTGTAGATCGCACCATGCTCGCGCGGTGCCGCCTCGATGGCCTCCTCCTCCTGGACGTCGTTCGGGAACACGACGCACGTCACGCTGCGCGTCGCGTGCGCGATCCGCATCGCCCGATCGATCAGCGTGCGCGCCTGTGCCGGGTGCATGCACGTCTGACAGAACTGGTGCGCGACGTCCTTGAACAGCCCCTGGAGGTCGACCTCCTGCTGGTAATCGCCGCCGAGCGAGATCCGCTTCTGCTGGCCGATGATCGCGACGACGGGCTGGTTATCCATCGCCGCGTCGTAGAGGCCATTGAGCAGGTGGATCGCGCCCGGTCCGGACGTCGCCATGCAGACGCCGACCTCGCCGGAGAACTTCGCGTGAGCGGATGCCATGAACGCCGCGAGCTCCTCGTGGCGGACCTGGACGAAGCGCAGCTGCTCCTCGGCGCGATCGAGCGCACCGAGGAAGCCGTTGATGCCGTCACCCGGATAGCCATAGATGGTTCGCACGCCCCAGCCATACAGACGTTGCATCACGTAATCGGCGACGGTCTCGCTCATCGCATTCCCTCCAGGAGATAGGTCGTTGTTGCAGTGCCGACACCGAAGCCGATGTGCTGAGCGAAGGACTGCAGGTGGTGCGTCGGGTGATACGCGGTGGGCTTGTCGGCGAGCCCGAGCAACGGAACAGCGAGCTCGTCGCCGAGCAGCCACAGCGCGCTGCCGAACAGGACGCCATCGCGCAGCACGCGACGGCTGTCGCCGGCCACCACGCCGTATGCCGCGGCGGCCAGCAAGCCATACGCGATGTGGATGCCCCACGACAGCCGGTTCTTCGCGCGGCCCGACGGCTCGTGGCCGACGATCTTCTCGTAAGCCATGCGACCGAGCGCACCGGTCGCGCTCTCTCCGGCTTCGTGGTGGACGCCGAACGGTGACATGCTGCGCGCCGTGGCAAACACATCGGTCGGCTCCGGCTCGCGCTGCTTGACCAGTCGCGCCGTGCGGCTCCGAATGATCTCCATCGCGATCAATCCAATCGCGCCGCCGATCACCCCGACGCCAATCCGCTTTCCTAGCTCACGCATGCCCCCGATCGATGCAGCATGCGTTCCGCGCGGCGCGTCTACTTGCCGTTATTGCCCTTGCGCCCACGCAGGTGCTCGCGCACCGCATCGGCGCTGTTGCCGACGGATTTGACCGCCTGCTCGAGCTCGTCGCGCGACACACCGAGCGCCTCGGTCCAGTAGCGAACCTCGTAATCCTCGTCCATCGCGATCCGCTTGCGATCGCGCTTCACGCTGTCCTTGTCATCGCTCATGCATGATCCTCCTAGTGAGCGGTGGTGCAACGTGAGTGCCGGAACGTAGTACTCGTGCGAACGTTCGCGCGCACACTGTCGCGTCCGCGCGCGTTGCGCTGGTTCCGCGTACGCGTAGCTCGACCGATCGTAGGGGCGCGTGACATGTGCCATCTCGAACCCGACCGGCTCTCCCATGACGACGTCGCACGCGCCGGCCTTCAAACGTGTGACGGATGAAGCCACGGCGCTGCGGCAGCCACGTGTACGTCACCGGGATCGCGAGGTCGTGCGCGATCGCCGCGAGGCACGGTGCACTCCCGCCGGTACGCTGCACCGCGCTATGCATGGCAACATGGGTGCGCTACTCACGGACGGACGGAGCCATGTTCTTCATCATCCATTCGGGACAGACAGGCGTCGAGCGAGGGGCACATCACGGTGCGCTCGCCGCGGGACTACAGATCGCCGGCTTCATGCCGCAGGAGCGCCGCGACGAGCTCGGCCCCTTGCCGGACGAGGTCGCGCGCTACCTCACGCCCTCCATCGAGAAGGGGCCGCGGCCGGCGCTGCGCGCGAACCTCGAGATCGCGTCGGGCGTGATCGTCGTCGTCACCGAGGCCGCGATCGCGTCCACGCTGCCGACCATGTCCTGGTTGCTCAAGCAGATCCGCGCGCGCAAGGTCCCGCTGCTCGTGGCCGATCCAGGGACGAGTGTCGCCGACGCCGCGAGCTGGGCCGGCCAGCTACCGCTCACCTGTGGATCGCGGCGGCTCGTCGTCACCGGTCCGCGCAGCACGCGCTGGCCCGAGGGCGAGGCGGTCGCGCGGCGGCTGGTCACCGCGATCAGCCTGACGGGCGTGGCCGACACGAACGAGCCGGCGATCGGCGAGCGCGCCGCACGGCTGGCGCGGTCACCGGGCATGCCGTTCGCATGACCGATCTGCATGCTGACGGACGATTCGCTGCGTGGTCGTCTCGTGCTCTCCGGCGACGGGCTGAGCATCGGTGAGGTGGTGCGGTTGTTCGTAGATCCCGGCGAGTGGCGAGTCCGCGCGATCGAGGTCAAGCTCCGCAACGACGTCGCGGACCGCATCGGCGCACATCACGGGCTCTTGCGTGCGGCGACGCTGCAAATTCCCACCGAGCAGATCCAGTCGGTGGGTGACGCGGTGATCTTGTCGGTCGCGGTCACGGCGCTCCATCCGCCGAGCACCTCCGCGGCGACGCAGCCCGCCTGACGTGACCCCGGCGCACGGCGAAGCGCCGACTGCGTCACGTTCGCACGCGCGTGGCACGAGCGGTGCAAACCCACTCGGGCCATGAGCATCGCGATCGACCAGACCCGACTGCGCCGGATCGTCCACGATTTGCTGGGGAGCACATCGCTTCGACGCGCCGAGGCATCAGCGATCCTCCAGATCGCGCAGCTCTCCGCGGGCATCGGACCCGGTGATGATCCAGGCGAGCATGCCGCGCTGCAGGCGGTCGCGCAGAGCCTGTACTCGCTCGTCGGTCTCAAGCTCGGCGAGGTGTTGCCGATCCCGTTCACGCCCGAGAGCGAGACGGAGGTCGGCTGGCTACGCGCGCTCGCCGCCGATCTCACGTCGCAAGGAGCGCGCGAGCTCGCGTTCGCGTTCGCGTTCCTCGTCTCGGTCGCGGACCTCGTGCTGACGCCCGAGGAGACGACCGGACTCGAGGATGTCCAGCGCGCACTCGGGCTCGACGATCGGCGCGCCACCGATCTCATCGTGTTCCTCACCGAAACCGTCGCATCGTCGGCAGCGTAGCCACACCCATGGCACCCGGGTTGCTGATGGCCTGCACTGGAGGCAACTCATGTACTGGGGCTACTACTGGGGAATGCATATGTTCTGGTGGATCTTCTGGCTCCTGCTCGTCGGCTCGTTCGTGTTCTGGGCGTGGCGGCCGGGCGATGCGAAGCTCCACGACGAGGCGATCGATATCTTGCGCAGCCAGTACGCCACCGGCGAGATCAACGAGGACGAGTACCGGCGCCGGCTCCAGGTGCTCAGCGAGCGCCGCAACGACACGGGCGCGAATCGTGGCCGGCGTGGTGGCGAGCCGCTGGATCAGCCGCGCGGCACCGGGACGACGACGCCTGCCGCCAGCTCGAGCGCCGACACCGCATCTTCGAACGCGGTCACGACCTGATCGTGCTGCTCGAGCAACGGCCGATTTGGATCGATCGACGTCACGGCGTCGGTATACGCCGACACCGCCCGCGCGTACGGCCCGGTCTGCCACCGGCTATGCGGCGAGCCGTGGGCGAGGACGATGCGCGCGTCGTCGAGCGCGATGCGCACCAGATCGGCGTGACCGAGCGCGCCCTCGGGCGACCGCTCGAGCTTGTCGGCGTTGGTGCGCACCGACGCGACGAGATCCATCCGCTCCGGC
>DAIRFU010000011.1:0-26896 GCA_036794935.1 Kofleriaceae bacterium
GAGCGCGAGCTGGTCACCGACGGCTTCGTCCGCCGCTATCCGACGGGTGGCGGCGGGAACGTCGATGGGCTGCCCGGCTCCGACGGTGCGTTCCTCGCGTGCTCGTTCTGGCTCGTCGATGCGCTGTGCCTCGCGAACCGCCGCGGCGAGGCGCAGGCGTTGTTCGAGCGCCTGCTCGCGATCCGTAACGACGTCGGCCTGCTCTCGGAGGAGTACGACACACGGGCGCACCGCCTCGTCGGCAACTTCCCGCAGGCGTTCTCGCACGTCGCCCTGATCAACAGCGCACGCAACCTGGCTGCGCAGCACGGCCCGGCGGAGCAGCGCGCCGAGCGCAAGGGGTAGAGCCCGGCGTGCGTGCGTGCGTGCGCGCCGCGCTCAGTGGGTCTCGGTCGCCTCGGCGAGTGTCGTCGCGACATCGTGAACGGCCATCTTCTCGGCGCGGTCCTTCATTCCGATCGCCTCGTTGCGCGCGCGCCCGAACAGGCTCCGCGCAGTGTCGGCGAAGCTGTCGAGCGTGAGCTCGCCGCCGCGCTGCCGATGCACGTACAGAAATCCACCAGCCGCGGCCAGCCCGATGATCGTCGATACCTTCATGATGTCCTCCTTGTCTGCGGGCACCACGCAAGCGGCGTACCGAGTGGTCCGGCCGGGAGCTTGCACGAGCTCCCGCGCAGGAGGCGAATCATGATTCTTCCGTGGCTCCTTCTCATCCTCGTCCTGATCGCCGCGATCGCGGGCTTGATCTACACGAGCAAGCACAAGATCGAGGAGCACCATCATCACCAGGCGTGAGAGCTAGCGCCGCGCCGACATCGGCCGGGTCCGCTCGGGTGGGCTCGCGACCACGAGGAACGCGTCCGCGGTCGTGCGGAACGCCTCCTGGAGAATGCCGCGCTGGAACACCCAGCTCCGGCTGCCCTCGATCGCGTCGACCGCGCTGCGTGCGTTGGCGACGAGCGCCGTCAACGGTGGCTCGCGGCGGTCGTCGACGATCTGCGCGAGCGCCTCGACGCACGAGGCGAGACCCGCCTTGATCCGGTCGGCGCGCTCGAGGGTGATCGCGCCACCACGGCGCGCCTCGATCGCCTCGAACCGGACCGCGAGCACGAGCGATCGCCACTCGGTGGGCGTCACGGTCAACGGCGCCACCTCGATCACGTTCGCGAGCGTATCGAGCGCGTGCGACGCGCGTGCGCCGGCCCGCTTCCAGTCGCGTTCGCGCGCCAGCTCGGCGACCGCGGCACTCGCCAGGTTCGCGCGATCGCGGAGCTGCGCGGGGTCGTAGCGGAGCTCGGCGAGGGCAGGTGCCTCCGCGAACGGCAGCGGCGCATCGTCGAGCGCCGCCGCGAGGTTCGTCAGCGACCGCAACGCGGCGGTCACGCCGGCGATCTGGCGGCTCAGCGGCGCGTCGGGATCGACCCCGTCGCTGGCACGCTGCGCGATCACGTACGCGCGCTGGAGGGAGGCCGACGGCTCGCGCGGCAGCCGGGCCGCGAGCGCTTCGAGCGCGCGGGCGAGCGCACGCTGCGTCAGATCTGCGTGCGTGCTCGCGCCGGGGGCGGAGCGCATCAGGTCGCCGCCGAGCCGGTCGATCTCGCGTGCCGCGTCGGCATCCTCGATCCGGACCACGTCCGCGAGCCGCGACAGCGCGGCGGCCACCGCGGCGTGATTCGGCGCTGGTACCGCACCGGGCACGCGCTCCACGGCCGCCGCGAGCTGCTGGATCTCGACACGCGCGGGCTGCCGCGGCGCGCCGGGGCTGGCCGGCTCGACCTCGGCGGCGTGTTGCGGTGCGGTCGTGCTGCCACCACAGCCGACGCAGACGAGTCCGGGTACGAGCAACCACGCAGCGCGCATGCTCCCGCACCCGTGCATCGCGCGTACCACGAGCCCGTCATCGTCCACGGCACGAGGCTTGCTGATCCACGGATCAGCGCGATGCAGTTGCACATCCCCGACCCGCTGATCCGTTCCATCCTCGCCCACGAGACCCTCGCGCCGGAGCAGATCCGGAGCATCGCGCGCACCGCCTATCTCGCCGCCGAGATCGACTTCGAGGACGGTGCCGCCGAGGAGGCCACGCTCGGGGAGGCCGCCTCGCGCCTGTGGCAGGTCGCCGGCCTACCGGCGGAGCCGATCGCGCCGGTGTCGCCGCTGCCACTCGACGACGAGGAGCGGCGCGCGCGCATCCGCGAGCTCGCGGCTGGCCTGACCTCGCGCGGGTCACGCGAGGTCGCGTACGCCGTCGCGTACCTGCTCGCCGCCGCCGATGTCGAGCTCGCTCCGGCCGAGGCGCGCTTCCTCGCCGACCTGCAGCGCACGCTCGCGATCGACGACGAGCGCGCGGCCGCGCTGGTCGCGATGGCGGCGCGGGCGGTCACCCCCGGCCTCGATGGAGACGGGGAGAGCTAGGCATGCGGGTGTGCGTGATCGCGGCGCACCCCGATGACGAGACGATCGGGGCGAGCGCGCTGCTCGGGTCGGCGCACGAGGTCAGCATCGTCCACGTGACGAGCGGAGCGCCGGCCGAGGCGCGGTGGTGGCCGGCCGGAATCACGGACCGACGCGGCTACGCCCGGCTGCGCGCGAGAGAAGCCGAAGCCGCGCTGGCGATCGCGGGCGTGGGCCGCATCGCGCTCGACTTCACGGACCAAGAAACCATGCACCTCCTCGCGGAGCTCGTCGCCACGCTCGACGAGATCTGCGCGTACCTCGAGCCCGCGCTGATCGTCACGCACGCGTACGAGGGCGGTCATCCCGATCATGACTCGGTAGCATTCGCGGTCGCCGCGCTGCGCTCGACGCGGCCCGCGCTGCGTGTGGTCGAGATGGCGCTCTACCACGGTGCCCACGACACGCTGCGCGCCGGCGAGCTGCTCGGTGCGCCGGCCGGTACTCGCTACGTGCTCGACGCCGCGGACCGCGTGCGGCGCGCGCAGATGATCGACGCGTACAGGTCGCAGCGCGAGGTGCTCGCGCCGTTCGCGCCGATCGCGCACGAGTGCCTGCGCGCGGCACCTGCGTACGACTTCACGCGGCCTCCTCACGACGGGCCGCTCCTCTACGAACAGTGGGGGATGGCGGATGGCCGCGAGTGGCGGGCGTGCGCCGGGCGGCTGGGTCAGCGATACGCGTGCAGCGCGACCTGCTCGGCGAGCACGGCCTCGTAGGCGCCGACCCACGGCTCGACCGCGAATCGCGCGCGCGCGGCCCACTGGATCGCGTCGCGCTCGAGCTCGAGGCAGCGGCCGATCGCGCGGACGAGCTGCGCGAACTCGCCGGCCGCCGCCAGAAACCCGCCGACGCCGTCCTGGACCACTTCGTCGAGCGCTCCGCGCCGATACGCCGCGACGGGGCAACCGGCGAGCTGCGCCTCCGCAGCGAGGCGACCGACCGGCTCGTCCCAGGCGATCGGCATCACGACGACGGACGCGCGAGCCATCACCTGCCACAGGTCGTCGCGCCCGAGCGTGCCGAGCAGGACCGCATCACCGAGCAGCGGCGCGACCTCGTGCTCGAAGTAGATCGGATCGGAGACTTCGCCCGTGATCTGAACGCGCAGTCCGCTCGCTCGCGCGGCGCGTAACGCGACGCTCGTCCCACGCTCGCGCGAGATCTGGCCGGCGATCAGCGCGAAGCCGGCCGGCGCTGCGGCGAGGGGCGGCTCGCCGGCGATGCCGTGCGTGATCACGTGAACGCCGCGGCGGAGCGCGCGCCGCCACGCATGGCCGGCCGCGCCGCTCGGCGCGACGAGAGCGCCGGGTGCCCGCGCGAGCTGGGCGACCAGCGCCGGGACGAGCGGCGGTACGTGGAGCGTGTGGACCGTGGGCCAGGGGGCTGCGCCGGCGATCGCCGCGGCATCGAACGCGTGCTGGCTGATCACGTCGCAGCCGCGCGCGCGAATCGCGGCATAGGCGCGCGTGAACGAGTCGCCGTCGGAGGAGGCGGCGAGGGATACGAGCTCGATGCCGTCGATCGGTGGACCACCGGCCATGTAGACGGTGACGTCATGACCGCGCGCCGCGAGCCCGCGCGCGAGATCGGCGATGAACCGATGTTCGCCGGAGGCGCCGTCGCCGAGCGGCGCCACGATCGCGATCGCGAGCTCCGACGCTATCGCCATGCTCGCGATCGCTGCAATCAACAGACCCGGGGGCATCCTGGTCGCGAAATCTCGCAGGGGACTCGGGCTGCGTGGTGTCGCGGCGCGCGCGTTGCAGCGCGGCAAACGTGCAACTCACCCGCGAGCCGGTCGTGCCCCGATCGCGTCCTCCCAGATGACGACTCACCGCACCGAGAACCAGCACGATCTGAGCGTGCTTGCCGTCGCATATCCGCTCGCTCCGGTCGGCGAGGATGCGGTCGGCGGCGCCGAGCAGATCCTGACCGCGATCGATCAGGCACTCGTGGCCGCAGGTCATCGCTCGCTCGTGATCGCCTGCAGCGGATCGCGCGTGGCCGGTGAGCTGATCGCGCTGCCTGCGGTCGAGGAGCCGGTCGATACCCGCGCGTGGCACGCTGCCCACGCGGCTTGTCGTGCGGCGCTGCGCGACACGCTCGCGCGCGAGCGGATCGATATCGTGCACATGCACGGCGTCGACTTCCATGCCTATCTGCCGGCCCCCGGCCCGGTCGTGCTCGCGACGCTGCACATGCCGCTCGACTGGTACCCGGCGGACGCGCTCGCGTGCACGCGTCCCGCGACGTTCCTCCAGTGCGTCTCGCGCACCCAGCACGCGAGTGCACCGGCGGGTGCGCGGCTGCTCGCGGCCATCGAGAACGGCGTCGACCTCGATCGGCTCCACCCGGAGGCGGACACCGACGACTACGCGCTCGTGCTCGGCCGGATCTGTCCCGAGAAGGGTCAGCACCTCGCACTCGAGGCCGCGACCCGCGCCGGCCTGCCGCTCGTCGTGGCAGGCAAGGCGTTCGGGTTCGCCGAGCACCAGGCGTACTTCCACGAGCAGATCGTGCCGCGCCTCGTCACGCCGCATCGGTTCTTCGGCCAGGTCGCGGGCGAGGCGAAGCGGCGGCTGATCGCGCGCGCACGCTGCGTCGTGGTGCCGAGCCTGGTCGACGAGACGAGCTCGCTCGTCGCGATGGAGGCGTTCGCGTGCGGCACGCCGGTCGTCGCGTTCCGCCGCGGCGCACTCGTCGAGCTCGTCGAGCACGGCCGGACGGGCTGGCTGGTCGACGACGTCGCCGCGCTGGCCCGCGCGATCGCCGACACCGGGGAGCTCGATCGTGCGCGCTGCCGGGCCGTGGCCGAGGCGCGGTGCTCGCGGCGCCGGATGTGCGACCGTTACCTCGCGCGCTACGCGGAGCTCGTCCCGCGGGCGCCGCGCCGCCGGGCACCGGCGATCGCGTGTGGCCCCGGGCTCCGTGTCGAGATCCTCGATCGCGACGGGCTCGAACGTGCCATGCCCGCGTGGGCCGAGCTGTGGGCGCGCGACCCGCACGCGACGGCGTTCCAGCGGCCCGAGTGGTGCGCCGCCTGGTGCCGTCACCTGCTCGGCGGCGAGGTCGAGGCGCTCGCGGCATGGCGCGGCAGCTCGCTCGAGTCTCTGCTGCCGCTCTTTCGCTGGCGCGATGGGAGCGCGAGCGTGCTGTCGCCGCTGGGCGCCGGCGTGTCCGACTATCTCGACCTGCTCGTCGCGCCGGGGGCCCGCGATGCGGTGCGCGCCGTGCAAGCCGCCCTCGCGCACCTGCCCTGGGACCGTATCGAGCTCGGAGAGCTGCGCGCGGCCTCCGTGCTGCTGCAGCTCTCGCTACCCGGCCGCGACGAGCGCCAGCGACAGGAGCCCTGCCCGGCGCTCGCGATCGACGGCGATGATCCGCTTGCTGGCGTCGCGCCCCGGCTACGGCACGAGATCGAGTACCAGCGGCGCCGCGCCAGCCGCGAGGTCGGACTCGAGCACGTCACGCTCGAGCCCGCCGCCCTGATCGAGGGGCTCGCGACGCTGCATCGCGCATGCTGGACCCTGCGCGGGCAGACCGGCGTGCTCGACGAGCGCCGCGCCGCGTTCCTCGCCGATGCCGCGGCTGGCCTCGCCGGCTGCGGTTGCCTGGTCGGTGCCGGGGTTCGGCTCGGCGGGGAACTCGCCGCGGTCGCGGTGGGCCTGCTCGATCACGGCGGCGCTCGCTATTACCTCGGCGGCTTCGAGCCGCGCCACGAGCGCCGGAGCCCGGGCACGCTCGCGATCGCGGCGCTGATCGAGGAGGCGGCGCGGCGGGGCGCGACCCGGTTCGACTTCTTGCGCGGCGCCGAGGCCTACAAGTACCGGTTCGGGGCCGCCGACGACCAGCTGCTGCACCGCCGCCTCGTGCACCGCACGCCGTCAGTTGTCTGAGAGGTCTGCGTACAGCCGCTTGCGCATCTGGATGCGCGTGCCGCCGTGATAGCTGCCGATCACGGCGTACCCGCGGCGGTCGTAGAGCGCGCGGGCGCGCTGATTCGTGGCCTCGACCTCCAGATCGATGGCGGCGAAACCGCGCGCGATCGCGAGCTGCTCGGCCGCGGCGAGCAGGCGCGAGCCGATACCGCCGCCGCGCCACGCCGACTTGACGCGCAGCGCCCACAGATACGCGACGTCCGCCGAGCGTGCGAGATCGAGCCACACCTGGCCGACGAGCTCCGCATCGACCTCGGCGACCAGCATCAGGCTACTCTCGTCGTGCGTGCGCGCGAACGTCTGAGCGATGATCGCGCGGTCGTGCGTGTACTCGCCTCCCCACTCGAGCGGGTCCAGGTCATCGGGTCGGCAACAGCGGATCCTCACGCAGGCGAGGCTAGCAACGTACGGTCGGCATGCGAGTAGCGCGAGATCGCGGTCGGCGTCGACGGGCTGGCACGCGATCTGGATACGCGCACGGGCATGAACCGCTCCAGAGTCACCACCGACCACGACGAGATCCAACGCTGGGCCGAATCGCGCGGAGGCAAGCCGACCGCCGTCAAGGGGACCGCGCGCGGCAAGCGGGATGTCGGCATGATCCGCATCGACTTTCCCGGTTACTCGGGAGCAGGCAAGCTGGCGCCGATCTCGTGGGACGAATGGTTCGTCAAGTTTGACAACTCGAACCTCGCGATGATCCTCCAGGAGGAGACCGCCAAGGGCCAGAAGAGCCACTTCAACAAGCTCGTCGCGCGCGAGTCGGTCGAGGACGAGGGCGGCAAGGGGGCGCACGTCAACAAGGCGAAGAGCCGCCGCGCGGTGCGCCGCTCGCAGGCGAGCAACGGCGCCAAGCGGGGCTCCGCGTCCGCGAAGCGCGGCGCCTCGGCCGGTCGGACGTCGTCGAGTCGCACGAAGGCAGCGTCGAGCCGCACGAAGGCAGCGTCGAGCCGCACCAGCTCCGCGACCCGGCAGGGGACGACCTCGTCGAGCCGGCGCGCGTCATCGAAGGGCCGCGCTCGCAGCACGCGCTGAATCGCCGCCTGCCGCGCGAGCGCACGCCGTCACGCTCGGAGTGTCGCGCACACGCGCAGGTCGTCACGAGGCCGGCCACAAGGCCAGGCGATCGAGCGACGCGCGGTGCTGGCGGACCGGGCCGCGAAACAGGCTCGCCGGGATGATCACGACACCGGCGATCAGGTCCGCGAGGTGCGAGGTCGGCGTCGAGCCCGACAGCAGCCACGGCGCGGCGATGATCCAGGCCGCCAGGAGTGCCGATGCCAGCCGCACCGGGCGAGCGATCTCGCTGGCCGCAACGGCTGCGATCACGATCACCAGCGCACCGGTGATCGTCGTCGATGCGGCATGCGCCCCGACCGTGCCGAGCGCAGCGGGCTCGAGCATGAGCCAGAGGCCAGCGGCGCCGATCGCGACGAGGCTCCAGGGCGGCCCGGGGACGTCCGCGCGGTGCGAGGCCGGCTCCGCGACGCCGGCGGTGTCGTCGCCGTGCCACAGCACGTGGGTCCACGAGCGGCCTTCGCGGCGGACCGCGCGCAGGAGCTGGAGCGTGGCCGCGACCTCGTCGATCGCGAGCGGCACCATCGCGAGCGTCGCGCTCGCCGTGATCAGGCACCAGAAGCACCACGCACCCACGGCGACCGGCTGCAGGATGACGAGCACGATCGACACGATACCGACCGGGATGATGAGCACGCCGAACACGATCACGAGCCACGGCATCTTCCGCCAGCGTCGCGCATCGCCGGCGCACGTCATGACGAGATCGATCAGGTACGTCGCGGCGCCGAGCCCGGCGTCAGAGACCGGAAACGCGCGGGATACGCTCGACGTCACGACGCGACGCGTGCCATCGCCGAACACCGGATCCCACATCGAACCGATGTAGCCGAGCTGGTAGGCGGCCATGTACACCGCGGGTGGGAAGCTGACGAGCGTCAGCACGATCACCGGGACGCGCTGTGACCATGACGACGGGTTGTAGCTCCAGCCGGCCGGCACCGCGGGACCCGGTCCGCGCCGCGACACGGGCAGCACGAACCCGGCGAACACGACCGCGGTACCGGTGAGGGTCGCGCTCGCGTAGGCGGCGGCGGTCGGGGCCCACAGCGCGATCGGCGAGAGGATCAGCCACATGCCGACGGCCGCGGTGAGCCAGACCACCCAGGCCCGGCGCATGGCGCGCGCGATGATGCCGATGCCAACGATCGCGACGGCACTGATGAGATCGCTGAGCCACAGCGGGTGGTCCGCATAGCCGAGCGCCCACGGGCTGATGACGAGCCACGCCGCGCACACCGCGAGCATGGATAGCGCCAGAACCATGTACCAGCGGTCTGCATTCCGCATTCCTGCGCTTTCACGCGCGGCGTGCGCTCCCGCCATTGTTTGAGTACATAACAGATGGGACCTGGCTCGGACCTACGCGCATGTCTTTCCGGAAACAACTGATGCTCGGCATCGGCGTGCTCATCGCCGTCATGATGTTCTGCGCGTCGATGTCGCTACTGACGTTATGGGCGAGCAGCGAGGACGTGACGGACGCGACCAGCCGGATGCTCGACGAGATGGAGGTCGGGCAGCGGATCGCGGTCGGTGCAACGCGACTCGTCGCCGCGTCACGCGGCTACCTGTTGACCGGCGATCGCCGGGATCGAGCCAACGTGGACGCGATCGAGCGCGAGCTGGACCGCGTCCTCGACGAGCTGCAAGCGACGGGCAACCCGACGGTCATCGCCGAGAGCGCCGCCGTGCGCATCGAGGTCGAGCAGTACTCGCGCGCGGTCGCGCGAGTCGCGGCTCGCCGGCGTGGCGTGACCGAAGCGAATCAGATCGAGCGGCTGGTCGAGCGTGGGATCGCGCCCAGCCGCAAGACGCTGCGCGAGGCCGTCGCCAGGCTGACCACCTCCGAGCGTGGCCGGCTGCAACAGTTCGCCGAGCAAGCCGGGCACCGCGTGCGCGTGGCCGGCACGATCCTCGTCGTCGGCTGTGCCGCCGGTGCGCTGCTCGGCGTGATCCTGGCGTTCGCGGTCAGCCGGCGGCTCTCGGGTGCCTACGCGCGCGAACAGGAGGCGGCACGCAGCGCGGAGCAGGCGGCATCCGCGCGCAAGGAGCTGCTCGAGATGGTGTCCCACGACCTGCGCTCGCCGCTGCAGTCGATCTCGCTCGGCATCGACGTGCTGCGCGCGAAGCACGGCGAGCTCCCCCAGCTTGCCACGATCGGGCACGCGACCGATCGCGTCCAGAAGCTCGTCGAGGATCTGCTCGATGCCTCGCAGGCCGAGACCACCGGCCTCGAGCTCGTCAGGAGCCGGCTCGCCGCACACACGCTGCTCGAGCTGACCGAGGAGCTGTTCGCGAGCCGAGCCGCGAAGGCGCGCGTGCGGATCCGGCTCGACGCGTGTCCCGACGATGCGATCGTGGTCGACCGCGATCGGATCCTCCAGGTGCTGTCCAACCTGGTCGCGAACGCACTGTCGTTCACTCCGGCCAACGGCGAGATCGCGCTCGCGGCTGCACGCGTCGGGCGTGCGATGCGGTTCACCGTCAAGGACACCGGTCCGGGGATCGCGGAGGGCGAACGCGCGCGGCTGTTCGATGCGTTCGCGCAGGGGCGCGAGGGTGCGCGCAGCAAGCGGTCCCGGCGCGGCAGCATCGGCCTCGGGCTCTATATTGCGAGAAACCTGGTGCGCGCACACGGCGGCCGGATCGGCGTCGACAGTGCGCCCGGCCAGGGCAGCACGTTCTGGTTCGAGGTCCCGGTCGAGGCGGCCGGATCGCCGGTGTAGCTGGCACGCCCGCTGCTCGACCTCACGGTGGAGGTATTCGATGACGCGCGGATTTCTGGCGGCGGCGCTCCTGCTCGCGACCGGCTCTCGTGCGGTCGCCGATCCGGCAGACTGCGGCGATGCCTCGCAGCTCGCGCGCGATCCGGCCGGCGATCGGCTGTCGACCGTGTACTTCGACGCGGGCTCGGCCGCCGTCACGGGCGCCGAACGCGCGGCGCTGCGAGACGCGGTCGACTGGCAACGCCAGCATCCGCAGCGGCTGCTCGTCGTCGAGGGGCACACCGACCGGAGTGGCTCGTGGCGCACGAACCTCCGCCTCAGTCAGCAGCGGGCCGAGGCCGTGCGCGACCAGCTCGAGGCCGCCGGTGGCGATCCGCTGCGGATCGTGGTCAGCGCGTTCAGCGAGAACGAGGCGATCCGCGGCGGGCCGGCGTGCAACCGCCGCGTCGTGGTACGCGGCACCGATCGCGCGTTCCCCGAGCTCGTCCAGGAGCAGCGCGAGGCTGATCGGCCGCAGGGCGCTGCCGAACGGCCGCCGCGCGCGGTCGCCCGCCGCGGGCCTACGGCGCCTTGACGACGGCGCCCGTCGAGATCGTCAGGTTGTAGATCTGGCTGCCATCGAGCGTCACCACGGCGTTGTCGCTGCCGTCGAAGTCGATCCGGGCCGCCACGTCGAAGACGCGCTGCGCCGGATCCGCGGCCTCGCGGGTCCGATCGACATGGATGGCCAGATCGATGCCGCCCGCGGTCGGGGCGCCTGGTACCGAGGCGAACTTGACGTGATCCAGGGTGTCGCTGACGACCAGCTTGTAGTCGCCGGTCGCGAGATGACTCGCGAACGCGTCGGACCCCTCACCGCCGATGCGCGGCGTGGGCAGCGTCAGGTCACGCACGATCCACGCCGCCGTGCGCTCGACGCCGTCCATCGTGGTGGTCGCGCCGCTCACGCTGCCGCTGTAGGTCGGCTTGACGTGGGCGTGGTTCTCGAGCCCGTTGCACACGGTGTAGAGGTCCGCGTCGTCGCGGCAGTACAGCTTGTACGCGATCGTCAGGCCACCCCGGGTGCCCTCGAGGTGCAGGTAGTCGGGACCTTGCGAGACCGTGAAGCCCGCGGGCATGCGCCCGTACGCCATGTTCACGGAATCGACCATGGTCACCAGCTCGCTCGCGCTGAGGTTCGCACCCAGCGCGGCCGCGACGTCGTCGTAGTCCTGCTGCACATCCGCGGTGCTGACGTCACCACCGCCGGTGTCCGAGCCGCTGCCGTCGTCGCTGCCGGTGTCCGAGCCACCGCCGTCGTCGTCGCCCCCGACGGGGGGCGTGGTCGAGTTGTCCGCGCAGGCCGCGATGGCCACCAAGGCGAAGAGAATTTTCCGCATCATGTCCTCCGCTCATTGCCTTCAGCAAACAGCAGACCAGCTCCGCATCGAGCCGTCAGCGCACGCCGCACGATCAGCGATCCTCGTGGCTGCACCACGGCCGGCGTGGCATTGCTCACGTGCAGGTGATCGAGATTAGAGAAATACGCAGTCGATTCTTGATCCGGCAGAGTACAAATAAGAAGTCATCGACTGAGCGCCGGCTATACAACGTGCCGGATGGCTCGATGCACAGGGTGGTGGCTGGCCGGGGTGGCCAGCTTCATGGCGGCTTGCGTCTCGACGGGGGGAGACGATGCCGGCGAACAGTACGCGGGTGCCAACCCGCAGATCCACGACGACGGAGGCGGTGATGGTACCGGCTCCAGCGACGGTGGCAGCGAAGGAGGCGACGACGGCGGTGACGACGTCGGCGAGGGCATCCGGCTCGCGACCGGTTGCCCGGCGTACGGCTCCGATGTCTACACGCCCTTCGAGAGCTACGGGCCGGTGTCGTCGGGCGATGTCGCAGACTATCCGTGGCGCGGTGTCACGTCGACGTACCCGGACTCGATCGAGGACTTTCGCGCCTACGGCCCGGCGCTACCCGACGAGGTCGAGTGCGGCAGTGGCAAGGACGCACGCGACCACCTCGACGTCACCGCCGGCTGCTTGACCGCGGTCTCGGCGGACGGCGACAAGGCCGGTCAGATCCACGGCACGACCAACGGGTACTACCGCTCGTTCGCGCTGCCGTATGACGCCGAGGCCGAGCGTCAGGTCGCGTGGACCGATCAGGGGGTCGAATATCGATTCAAGTACTCGGAGTGGACCGGCAACATCAGCAATCCCGGATTCAAGGCATTCGCCCGCTATCTGACCGAATACGATCTGTATGTCGCGTCGTGGCGCCGGGACGGTGTCGTCCAGATCCAGAAGAAGCAGTGCGGGACGTACACCACGCTGAAGCGCGATCCGACGTACGGGGCGCCGTCGCCGAACGTCTGGCACACGATCCGGTTCGACGTCGTCGGTCACGAGCTGCGCCTGTCTCTCGACGGCAGCCTCGTCATGACCACGACCGATGACTCGATCGAGCACGGCACGGCAGGCATCCGCATCGACTCGGCCGAGGGTGCGTTGATCGACGACTGGCGCGTCTACGCGCCCTGACGACGTCAGCGCGCGTCGGCGCCGATCACCTCGCGCAGCGCCTGGACGTGTGCCTGGAGGTACGCGAGGTCGGCCTTCGCCTTGACCCAGTCAAACCACAACGTCTGGCGAAACTGCTGGCTATCCGCGCTCGTCATGGCCGCGAGCGCCTGGAGCTGGCGATCGAGGTCGGCGACGAGCGCACCGGACTGCTCGATGCGCTGGGTCTCGAGCTCGACGAGCGCCCGCAGCTGCTCGATCGGCGCATCGACGCCCAGCGGGTCGTGGCCGGAGCGCACGTAGCGAGCGCGCCCGGCCGCCGCGCGATCGTTCGCCTTGCCGAGCCACAGCGCGCCGATATTGACCCCGAGCTCGACGACCGCGAAGTACTGCGTGCGCGGGTCTGTGCCGTTGAGGAACCGATCGGCACCGACGCGCAGGTTGACGTCGTAGGCTCGAATCGAGCGTAGCTTGCTCTCGCCGCGCTCGACGTCGGCATCGGCGGCCCGGAACGTGGCGAGCAGGGTACCGAGCGGCCGTTCGTCCGCTGGTGGCAGCGCGGCGAGCTCGCGGCGTGCGTTCGCGGCGAGCGTGCGCAGCTCCTCGACCCGCATCCGCGTCGCGGTCGCTGCCGGCGCGGTGGTGCGGTGCGCCTCGAGGTCGGCCTCGCTGTCGGTCAGCATGCGGTCGGCCTCGCCGCGCGCCTGATCCAGCACGCGCAGCCGGGCGGCGAGGGCGCGCGCGGCGGTCGCACCGCGCACCGACAGCAGCGCGCGGTGACGGCGGCAATCGGCGCTGGCGCGGGACTTCGTCGCCATCCCGGCATAGATGTTGGTCAGCGAGTAGCGCAGACCGCCGAGGGCGCGCAGGTCGCTGGCGTCCTCGAACGGCGCGACCGCGAACGCGGTCTGCTCGATGTAGCCGAACTGGGCGAACACCTGCGGCGCGAACAGCGGGGCGGCGGTCGCCGCGGCGGTGCCCTCGACGTAGTCGCAGAAGCCATCGTCGGCGGGCTGCGCGAACGCGCGGGCAGGGACGATCGCGGTGAGGACGAGGAGTGTGGCGCGAAGGCTCGTGGCAGACACGCGGCAGGCTGTTACAGGACGCGTGCCATGCTCTACGCGGATCTCGCACCGCGCGGATTCGCACGCCGCTCGCGGCCACGTTGGCCGTGTTCCGCGGACTTGCCGCGGGCTGAATCGGCACCGCGCGTGCTCGTCCAACCCCCGTGCACTGGATACGATCTGCATTGGTGATCGCGCTCGCGGGGTCCGCCTGCGACACGACCGTGGGAAACACGCGCGGCCAGAGCGCACCGGCACAGCGGCAAGCGCCCGCGGCCCGGGAGACGCCCGTGATCGGCGTCCCACAGGGTGCGACCGCCGCCGCGCGCAGCGCACCACGCTCGCGCGCCGCGCGGGCTCGTCGCGCCCACGTGCAGCGGCCGATTCGCGAGCGTGCTCTCACGCTGGCGGCGGTGATGCCCGATCAGCTCTGCGTCACGCACGGTGCGCTCGCGAGCGCGCGGATCGAGGTCCCTACGTTTCGCGCGGTCGCGCCGGGTCATGCCGGTGATCGCGCGGCGATGCGGTTCGTCGTACACGGCGAGACCGCCGAGCACCGGGCGCTCGCTTCGGGCCAGGACCGACGTCAGCTCGGCCTCAAGCTGCGCGCCGAGGACGGCTGCAACCTCGTCTACGTGATGTGGCGGCTCGATCCGAAGCCGCAGGTCGAGGTCTCGATCAAGCGAAACGAGGGCGAGAGCACCGCGAAGCAGTGCGGCGCGCGCGGCTACACCAAGGTCAAGCCGCTCCTCGCCGAGGCGCCGCCCGTGATGACCGATGGGCGCGCCCACGAGCTGCGCGCCGAGATCACGGGTGACCTGCTGGTCGCGTGGATCGACGGTGCGCCGGTGTGGCGCGGTCGCTTGCCGGCAGCGGCGGAGGAGCTGGACGGCCCGGCCGGCGTGCGCTCCGATAACCTCGAGGTCGACCTGCTCGGATTCGCGGTCGACCGGCGCGTCGGCAGCGGCGACGCGACCTGCAAGGCGACCTCGGCCGCCGACACCGCGTCGGCCGCCGAGGAGTGAGCCGAGGAGTGACTCAGACGCCGAGCGGTTTGCCGCCGGCGAACAGCACCTCGTCCTGCGCGGCGGCGGCGTCGGTCATCTGCATCTCGATCATGCGGCCACGCAGCACCGAGTCACGGTTCGGGTGCTTGACCTCGACCTCGCCGGGCAGGATGTCGAGCACCGTGCCGACCTCGTGACAGACGACCATGTCGAGCTTGCAGCCGTAGAGCTTCGTGCCCGTCTCGACGTTATCGAGGTTCTTGTACGGCACGAGCGCGACGCTCGCGCCATCCGACACCGCGCGCAGGTAGGCCGACTGGTTCAGCCCGGCGATGATCTTGTCCTGCCGTGCGAGGCTGGCGGTCAGCCGCTCGCGGTTGCCCAGCTCGCGCGCGAGCGCCAGCTTCGAGGTCTGGTAGTCACGCGCGATCTTGAGGACGTCGTAGCTCAGCGCCGCGGTCGCGGTCTTGTCGGCGAGGATCGCGTCGAGCGACTGCGTCTGCGCGGCGAGCTCGGCCGCTCGCTGATTGAACTCGGCCTGACGCTCGGCGAGTGACAGGTTCGCGCTCGAGATCTGTGCGAGCTGGAACTTGCCGGCGAGCATCGCGTTGCGATCGATGAGCCTCGCCTTGTAGTCGTCCTCCATGCGTGCGGCCGTCGATGCGGAGTAACTCTCGTTCGTGGTCCGGATCTGGTGACGCGTCGATGCCGCGCTGCTGGCGAGCTCCTTGACCCTGCCGAGCGCGGCGCGCCGGCCCTGGAGATCCTTCTTGATCGCCCGCGCGAACTGCATCTGGAACGTCTGCTCGGCGTCGATCGCGCGCTCGGCCTCCGCGAGCTCGCCGACCAGCGCCGCGCGCTGGTTCAGCTGCTGGGCGAGCTGGCCCTGCAGCGCGACGACCTTCTCGTCATTCGCGGACAGCGCGACCGGGGTCACCCAGGAGTGGTTGAGGAAGTAGAACGCGGTCGTGCCGATGTAGCCGATCAGCACGATGACGATCAGCGACAGGATCCCGAAGCCGAGCAGGCGGTAGGTCGAGACGACCAGCTTCTGCGCCTTCTTCGTCAGCGGCTTCGGCGCGAGGCCGAGATCCTCGAACGTCTGCCATGGCGCGGGTGCAGTGGGGGCCTCGATCGGCTGGCTCGGGCCGCGCTTCGCGATCCGGTCCCCGGGCTCGGCCCTCAGCTTGGCCTTCGCCTCGGCGTGCTCGGCGCGCAGCCTCGCGAACGCGTCGGCGCGCTCGTCCTTCGCGCGTCTGAACGCGGTCGCGCGCTCTTGCTCCGTCTGCGTCAGGGGCAGCGCGTCGAGATCGATCTGGACGCTCGGCTCGGTTGGAAGATGCTTCGCCTTCGCGATCGCGGCGACCGTGGCAGGCGTCACGTAGAGCCGCCTGGGATCGACCACCACGGCGCCATCGACAATCGTGTCACGGTTGTCGCGCACGGCTGGGAACGCCGACACACCGAGCAATGTGTTGCCCGGTGACGCGTGACCGCTCGGCGTCCAGTCATTTCGGATCTCGCCCGAGATCGAATCTCCAGACTGTGCGAGCGCCGATGTCGCTGATGGTGCAGCCGCGCTCCTGCCCAGAGTCGGCGCCGTGTGCGCGCTGTCGCTCGGCTCCTCGAGCATGTCGTGAGAAACCTTCACGAGGCGTAAACTAGGTTCGCGTTGAGACGACATTTGCTAGCCGGAGTTGCAAGCAGTCCGCCATTGCCTATGTCGGCAAATGCACTGTGAATGTCGGTTCCCGGTCATAGGGCTGTGACCGAGTCGGCACCGATGTTGCTGATGCGATCAGGCAGTGTCGTTCGCCGTCTCCCTGTTCATCTTTCTCGTGTTCTTGAACCGCTACGTGTTCGGTCTCTACGTGAGGCTGGTGCGCGGCCGCAAGAGCGACGACAAGCGCGAAGGCTACGAGCCGACCGTCACGATCGTCGTGCCGCTCTTCAACGAGGGCCGCTCGATCTACGACACGATCGCGAGCTTCGCGAGGCTCGAGTACCCCAAGGACAAGCTCTCGGTCACGATCGTCGACGACTGCTCGACCGACGATAGCTACGAGTGGGCGTGCCGGGGCGCCCGCGAGCACGGCAACGTGCGAGTCACTCGCAACCCACACAACATGGGCAAGCGCCGCGGCATCAACCGCGCCGTGCGTGAGGCGACGTCGGAGATCATCGTATCCGTCGACTCCGACGTCATTGTCTATCCGACGGCGCTGCGCGAGCTGGTCGCGCGCTTCACGTCGCCGCAGGTCGCGGCGGTCGGTGGCCGCGTCCACGTGTCCAATCCAAACGACAACTGGCTCACGAAGCTGCAGACGATCAAGTACTTCTATGGCCAGGAGTTCCTGAAGAACCTCGAGCGCGGCCTCGAACAGGTGATGTGTCTGTCGGGATGCCTCACCGCGTACCGCCGCAGCGTGCTGCTCGAGCTCGAGCCGATCCTCGAGCGCCGCAACCTGTTCGGCGTGCCGATCAAGTACGGCGAGGATCGCTACCTCACGCATCAGATCGTCAAGCACGGCTACAAGACGCGCATGACGATGGACGCGATGTGCTTCACGAAGGCGCCGAGCCGGCTGCGCGACTACTTCAGCCAGCAGCTGCGCTGGAAGCGCTCGAACGTCGTCGACTTCGTCGTCGGTCTGGGTCACGCGTGGCAGCTGCATCCGCTGCTCTGCCTCCACTACCTCTCGATGCTGCTGCTGCTGCTCGTCTATCCATTCGTGATCGTCACTCACCTGATCGAGCACGAGTTCTTCGAGCTCGCGATGTTTCACCTCGCGGTGATCGCCGTGTTCTCGACGATCTATTACTTCGCGCGCAGCGTGCGCCAGCTGCCGCCGTGGCTGCGCGTGCACCCGATCGCGTTCCTGCCGATGACCGTGCTGATGCCGGTCGCGTACCTGCTGCTGACACCGCTCGGCTTGCTCACGCTCGACACCTCGAGCTGGGAGACCCGTGGGCATGGTGCCGCGGCCCGAGGAGTCTCCCCATGATCGTTGCCGCTCATCAACCGCATTACCTGCCCTGGCTCGGCTACCTCGACAAGGTCGCGAAGGCCGACGTGTTCGTCGTGATGGACGATCTCCAGTTCGAGGCGCAGAACTACCAGAACCGCCAGCGACTCAAGCTCTCCTGCGGCCCGGCCTGGCTCAGCGTACCGCTGTTGCGCGGCGCCCAGACCGATCGCATCCTCGACAAGCGGATCGCACCGTCCGGCAGTCCGAAGCAGCACTGGCAGCACCGCCACTGGCAGACGCTCGTCACCTGCTATCGCCGCGCGCCGTACTTCGCGCGCTATGCCGACGAGCTGCGCGACGTGTACACGCGACCGTGGGAGCGGCTCGTCGATCTCGATCTCCACATGCTCGGAGTCGCGCTGCGCTGCTTCGATATCCGCACGCCGCTGCTCCGGTCGTCGCAGCTCGGCCTGTGTGACGGCAAGACCGACCGGTTGATCGACATGTGCAAGAAGCTCGGTGCCCGCTGCTACCTGACCGGCGCCGGCGGCTCCTCGAGCTACCTCGACGCCGAGAAGATCGGCCGCTCGGGCATCGGCGTGATCTGGCAGCAGTTCAGCCACCCGACGTATCCACAGCGCTATCCGAGACTGGGGTTCGCCTCCCACCTCGGGTTTCTCGATCTGTTATTCAACTGCGGCCCGGCGAGCCGTGACGTCCTGTTCGGCGCGTCTCACCCGGTTCGGCTCGTCTCGCCGGATCAGGTGCCGGCGCGCGTGATGGAGGCAGCATGAACCGGATCCTTCACGAGAAGGGCGGCACGGTGCTCGCGTTCGGCGCGCACCCCGACGACCTCGAGATCGGCGCGGGCGGTCTGCTCGCGCGCCTGTCCGCCGAGGGCGCGGACATCACCATGGCGGTCGTCGCGGTGCCGAACCAGTTCGACACCCGGAGCGCCGAGGCGCGAGCCGGAGCCGGCGTGATCGGCGCCGAGCTGCTCGTGCTGTTCGAGGACAAGCCGTGCCGCGTCGAGGACGTCCCGATGTACGAGCTCGTGCGGCGCCTCGATCAGCTCGTCGGCGACCTGCGCCCGGACCTCGTCGTCACGCACTCGGCGAACGACCTGCACTGGGATCACGGGCTCGTCCACCGCGCAACCGTGTCGGCGCTGCGGCGGACGCCGTGCGACCTGCTCGCGTTTCTGTCCAGCCCCGAGATGAACGCCCACGCGCGCTGCGTCGGCGAGTGCTTCGCCGATATCACGAAGTCGATCGACCAGAAGCTCGACGCGATCCGCTGCCACAGCTCGCAGCTCGCGAAGTTCGACCTCGAGTCATCGCGCGACCTCGCGCGCGCCATGGGCCGGATCAGCGGCTACGAGTACGCCGAGGCATATCAGGTCCTGCGCGTCCGCGTCTGAGCGTGCGCGTGCGCGCGCGGGCACACCGCGCGGGCCGGTCGGCACCCCGCACGGGCGAACCAGCGGGAGCGGCTAGGCAAATTCCGGGCACACGAGCTGCAACACCGCGGGTCCCATGGCAAGACCGGCAACCGCGGTCGCGAAGGGCTTCATCGAGGAGCTCGATGGTCTGCGCGGCATCGCGATCCTGATGGTGATGGTGCACCGGTTCTGGCCGCGCACCGGCATGGGCCTCGGCGCCGACGTCGCCGGCACCGGCTGGATCGGCGTCGACCTGTTCTTCGTGATCAGCGGGTTCTTGATCACCGGCATCCTGCTCGACACCCGCGAGGACGGCCGCTACTTCAGGAACTTCTACGCGCGCCGCGCGCTGCGCATCTTTCCGCTCTATTACCTGTTCGTGATCGGCGTGTGGATCGGGTTCTGGCACAACCCGGAGTTCCGCGACCGCGCCGGCTCCCCGCTCTGGTACCTGTTTCACCTCGGCAACGTGCCCGAGGGCGTGCTCGGTAACGACGTGCCGTACTGGCTCGCGCCCGTGTGGTCGCTGGCGATCGAGGAGCAGTTCTACCTGACGTTCCCCTGGCTGGTGCGCTTCCTCGATCGCCGCCGCCTCACGATCGTGCTGATCACGATGATCGCGGTCGCGCCGCTGATCCGGCTGACGACGATGCTCGCATTTCCCGATCACGAGCGCGTCCAGTATCTGTTCACGGCGTGCCGGATCGACACGCTGGCGGCCGGCTGCCTGCTCGCGGTGATCGTGCGCTCCATCGATCTCGAGGCGTGGCGCGACCGCGTGATGTTCACCGCGCTCGTCGTGCTGCCGAGCGTCGTCGTGCTCGGCATCGCGAGCCGGCTCGATCGCACCAGCCCGTTCGACCGCGTCTTCGGGTACAGCATCGTCGCGGCCGGCTGTGCCAGCGTCGTCGCGCTCGTCATTCTCGGCCGTGGCCGCCGCTCGACCGCGCTGTTGCGCGCTCGCCCGCTCACGTATCTCGGCAAGCTGTGCTTCGGCCTCTACCTGCTGCACCGGCCGGCCGATACGATCGTCTCGGCGCTCGCCGTGCGCGCAGGCATCCACGGCGACCTCTGGCTGCTCGCGCCGAAGATCGCGGTCGCCGTGATCCTCGCGACCCTGTCGTGGCGGCTGCTCGAGCGTCCGTTCCTGCGCCTCAAGGACCGGTTCGCGACCTCGCGTCACCCGGTCGCCGGCAAGGGCATCGCCGGTGCGCTCGGTCTGATCGTCCTGCTCTCGGCCTGCCGCAGCGACGCGCTGACCGGCGACGCCGCGACACCCGCGGGCGATGCCGCCATCGATACCTCGCACGGCGACGCGACGCCGGCCGACGCCGCGCTCGATGCGCCGGCCGACGCGCCCGTCGATGCATCTGTGGGCGAGACCGGCCGCGTGCTGTATCCCGAAGGCGCGCGCCACTCGCCGATCACCCCCGCGCTGGCCGCTCACCTCCAGGCGATCGCCGCCTCCGCGGCGCAGCAGCCGCGCGTGTTCGCGAAGGTCGGCGACTCGATCACGGTCTCGCCGAGCTTTCTCACCTGCTTCGACGGCGGCACCATCGACCTCGGCAGCCACGCCGAGCTCGTGGCGACGCTCGCGTACTTCATGGCGGGCAGCGCGGGGAACACGACGCCCTACGCGCGCGTCTCGCTCGCTGCGGAGGGCGGGACCACCGCCGAGGATGCGCTCACCGGTGCGCCGTGTCCCCTCGACCAGGAGCTGACCGCGATCGCGCCGCAACTCGCGGTCGTGCTGTTCGGCACGAACGAGGTCCGCTACGGCTGGTCGGTCGACGCGTTCGGTGTCCAGCTGTGGACTCTCGTCGACGCGGCGCTCGCCCGAGGTGTCATCCCGGTGATGTCGACGCTGCCGCCGAACGTCGGCTACCCCGACGCAGATGCGCGGATCCCGACCTTCAACCGCGTCGTCCGCGCGATCGCGCAGGGCCGTGGCGTGCCGCTCGTCGATCTGCACGGCGCGCTCGAGCCGCTGCCGTCGCGCGGCATCTCCGGCGACGGCCTGCACCCGAGTGTCGGGCCGGACGGTGGCTGCGTGCTCACCGCGGCCGGTCTGCAATACGGCTACAACACGCGAAATCTCGTGACGCTCGAGGCGCTCGCGCGGACGCGCGCGGCCCTCGCCGGAGCAGCACCCGACGCGACCGCGCCGATGGTGGCCGGCGGCGGCAGCGAGGCCGATCCGTTCACCGTCGCGCTGCCACTGGCCGATCTCGGCGATACGCGCGGTGGCGAGCCGTACATCGCGCACGGCTGTGGCGTGACGGGCGGCCGGCAGCTCGCGTACCGGGTGAGCGTCCCGGCGGCCGCGGTGCTGGATGCGTACGTCGTCGCGCGGCCCGGGACCGACGCCGACGTCCGGATCGTCGCGAACGGGACGTGCCTCGCGTCGGGCGATCGCGTCGTGACAGCCGCGGTGTCGGCCGGCAGCGTGGACGTGGTCGTCGCGGCGCACACGCCGGCGAGCGAGGGCGAGTTCCTCGTGGTGGTCGAGCCGCACTGACGCGAGCTCGCCGATGGCACGCGGGGTGCTCCCCCGTGACTACGAGGTGCCCCCATGAGCAAGATCGCAGTGCTCGTCGATCAGCTGTTCGAGGACTCGGAGTTTCGCGTTCCCTACGATCGCCTGCGGCGAGCCGGCCACGAGGTCGACATCGTCGGACTCGAGGCGGGTCGCGAGATCGCGGGTAAGAAGCAGAAGGAGCGGATCCGGATCGAGAAGGCGGTCGCCGACGTGAGCGAGTCAGACTACGACGCACTCGTGATTCCCGGCGGCTACTCCCCGGACCACCTGCGCATGAACATCGATGCGGTGCGCTTCACACGCGCGATGGCACTGGCGAACAAGCCGGTCGCTGCCGTGTGCCATGCACCGTGGATGCTGATCGAGGCGGATCTCGCCGACGATCTGCAGGTGACCTCGTGGCCGTCGCTCAGGACCGACCTCATCAACGCGGGTGCGCGGTGGATCGACCGCGAGGTCGTGGTCGACGGCAACATCATCACCTCGCGCAAACCCGACGACCTCCCGGCGTTCTCCGACGCGATCCTGCGCATGCTCGAGGAAGGCGTCGGCGAGCGCGCCGAGCCGGTGCGGGCGCCCGAGGCGGCGAGCGAGAATCGCCCGCTGCACTGAGCTCTGCGAAGATCTCGCGGTATCGGCCCGGCCGGGCCGACTCTCAGTCCTTGTCTTCGGGCAGGCCGGCGGCGCGCCAGCCGCGCATCCCACCGTCCATCGACACGACGTTCGTGTAGCCCATCTTCTGCAGCGCCTCGGCGGCGAGCGCCGAGCGAAAACCGCCACCGCAGTAGAGGATGATCTCCTCGTCGCGGTTGGGGATCTTGGCCTCGACGTCGCGCTCGATCACGCCCTTGCCGAGGTGAATCGCGCCGCGGATCCGGCCGGCGCGCCACTCGTCATCCTCGCGCGTATCGACGAGGTGGAGCTTCTCGCCACGCGCGACGCGCTCGGCGACCGCGGGGACGGTCGTCTCGCGGATGTTGCGCCGTGCGTCGTCGACCAGCTTCAGGAACGCGGGCGAGTGGCTCATGGCGGGGAGCCTACCGCACTCGGGTCTCGGGGGAACCCCGAACACGCGTCGGGGCGGCCGGCGTTGGTTCGTGCACGCTCGTCGATCCGGCCGGGCCCGCGTGCACTACCATCGGGGAGGTGGATTCACTTCCCGTCCACATTGCGGTCCTGACCATCGGCAGCGACTCCGCGACGGCGGATCGCGCCACCGCGCACGCCATCGGCGAGAGCGCGCGGGCGGCCGGTCACCTGATCATCGACGAGGAGACCGCGAAGGACAACGAGGGCGCCATCCGCGATCAGCTCGTGCGCTGGATCGCGCAGCAGGACATCGACGTGGTGATCGTCGCCGCGAGCGTGGAGAGCGAGGCGGCCTCCGCAGCGCTCGCGCCGCTGGTCATGCAGACGCTGCCCGGCTTCACGGATCTGTTTCGCTGGCTGACCTTCCAGGAGATCGGAGCGGCGGCGATGCTCAGCGCCGCCGAGGCCGCGCAGTGCGAGTCGACATTCGTGTTCGTGCTCCCGGCGCACGAGGCCGCGGTGCGCGCCGCGATGGACAAGCTGATCCTGCCGCAGCTGGACGTGCGCACGAAGCCGAAGAACCTGGTCGGCCAGATGCCGCGTCTGCGTGACGCGGCGAAGCAGCTCGCGCAGGCCGAGGCGAGCGGGCCGCTGACGACCCCGGCGGCAGCGCACCACGCGATCCCGGTGCCGATCGCGGCCGAGAAGACCTCCGGCGGATCCGGTCTGCCGCCGAAGCTGCCGGCGCGCAACAAGCCGCGCACCGCGAACATCATCTCGCGCAGGGCCGACGATCCACCCACCAAGCCGATCGATCTCGCCAGGCTCGAGAAGCAGATCGAGCTCAGCAACGCGAACGAGGCACAGACCAAGCAGATCGAGCTCGCGAAGCACGAGGCGAAGACGAAGGTCGTCGACATGTCCGCGCATCAGGCGAAGACGCGCGTCGTCGGCTCCGGGCGCGTGCTGCCGCGCACCCCGCCAGGCGCGGACGCGAGCGCGGCCGACGACGACGACGATAGCTTGACGTTCACGGCTCCCCCGGGCCTCGCGACCCGGATCCCGTCGCTCACCGGCACGCCTGCGAGGACGGGGACACCGCCGGCCGCGGTTCCGGTCGCGCACTCGTCGCCGGGCACCGCGCGCCACACCGCGCCGGTCTCGCCCACCGCGCGCGTGATGCCGGGCGCCAACCCGATCGGACACTCGACACCGGGCGCAGCGCGGTCCCCGACGACACCGCCGGCCGGGACCGTGCCCACGCCTGCCAGCGCGTCGCCGACGGTCGCTTCGACGCCGGCAGCGGACCGCCACACCGCCGTGACGCCGCCGGCGGCAAGCCCGGTCGCGCACTCGACGCCGGCGTCGGATCGCCACAGCGCCGTGACGCCGGTGGCCGCCGTCCCGGTCGCGCACTCGACGCCGGGGACGGGGCACAGCGTGCCGACGCCGGCCACGCGCGCGACGCCTCCTGCCGCGATTCCGACCGTGTACCCGCGCTCCGCGCGGCCGCGCCCGCCGACGGCACCGCCTGGCTCCGTGCGCTCGCGGCCACCGACCGCGCCGCCATCGACCGCGCGAACGCGTCCGCCGACGGAGCCGCCGCCGGCTCCGATCGCGGCGCGACGTCTGCCGACGGAGCCACCGCCGACTCCGATCGCGACGCGGCGTCCCGCGACGGAGCCACCGCCGACTCCGATCGCGGCGCGGCGTCCGCCGACGGAGCCACCACCGGCGCGCGATGCGAAGCAGCCGTCGCCGAATGCGGCCGAGCTGTGGTCGCGCGCGATCGCCTCGCATCCCGAGGATGGCGAGGTTGCCGGCAGCGCTGGCGCGGCGCCCGTCGCGACCGGCGACGCTGGCGGTCACGTCGAATCCGCCGCCGATGCGGGGCCGCCGCCACCGATCACGGCCCTGCTCGATGGTGCCGCGGTTCGCAAACCCAAGCCGACGCCACCACCGCCAGCGCACCTCGACCCGTTCGCGGCGGCGACGACGAGACCGATCGGCGGTGACGAGCTACCGCAAGGCGACTTCGTCTATCCGATCAAGCGCAGCGGCACCGCGCTGCTCCTCAAGCTGCTCGTCGGTCTCGCGGTCGCCGGGCTCGGTTTCTTCGCGTTCGTGAAGCTCTACCCGGGCGGTGACCGGCCGCCGCAGACGGCATCCGTGGCGCCGCCTGAATCGGGCGAGCCGGCGGTCACGGCGCAGGGCGATCCAGGCGCCGCCGCACCCGACGCGGCCGCGCACGCCGCCGGATCCGCGGACGCGGAGGACGACCCCGAGATCGACTCGCAGATCGAGATCGATGCGCCGGCGGATCCGACGCCGGCGAGCACGCCACGACCACGACCGCGACCGGCGCACCGGCCGGCCACGTCGCACGCGGTGACGCAGCCACCCACCGATCCGGCACCGTCGGGCCGCGATGGCTCCGGCCCGGCGGCGGCGGAGCCCGCGGACACGACCGGCAGCGCGGCCGCGCAAGCGGATCCGGGATGCGACGAGGTGTCGTGCGTCCTGTCCAAGTACGATCGGCCGTGCTGCGAACGCTTCCGGCCCGCCGACACGTTCACGCCGAAGAACGTGGTGCCTGACGTCCTCGATCGATCGATGGTCAAGGCCGGCGTCGAGAAGGTGAAGCCGCGGATCGTCGCGTGCGGCGAGAAGCTGCACGGCAAGGGAACCGTCAAGGTCGCGATGATTGTCACCGCAGCCGGCGGCGTGAAGAGTGCGAGGGTCACCGAGGCGCCAGAGCCTGCGCTCGGCAAGTGCGTCGCGGACGCGATGCACGACGCGACGTTCGGCAAGACCAAGAACGGCGGCGAGTTCGTGTACCCGTTCGTGTTCTGACAGCCCTCTCGGCGGGGCGCGTGCCAGCGCTGCAACATCGGGATCGCGAGCGTGTCGCATCTGCATGGCACGCGAGGTCGTCGAGGTGGTCGCCCGCTTCGCCGGCACGATCCTCGATGTCGCTCACGTCGGTCCGGCCGCGACGTACCGGATCGGCTGCGCGCCGGGCGTCGATCTCGCGGTTCCGGGCGTCACGTGCTTCCCGCTGGTCACCGGCGACATCGTGCGCTGCCCGATCGGGCTCGCGGAGAGCCAGCAGGGCGAAGCGACGGTGCTGCGTGTCGGCGCGCTCGAGCTGCACATCACCCGCACACGGCTGCCCGACCGCACGTTGCCGCCGCCGCGCTTCGAGCTGCGGACGTCGGCCTTCCTGGCCGCGTCGCTCGTCGCCCACCTCGCGATCTGGTTCGCGGCGGTCCGGTTCGCGCCGCTCGAGCGCCTCGCGCCGCCACGCGTGAGGCCGCGCCTGGTCCACCTCGCCATTGCCGACGAGCCGCGGCCGCCCGCGCCGATCACGCCACCCCCACCGGTGCCGACGGCCGCGCCGGCATCGCGAGCAGCGCCGGTGCCGCGGGGCGCGCGCGGGCGCAGAGGCGGGGGGCAGCGCGACGCGGAGGGCCCGGAGGACGTGGTCGCCGCCGCTCGCGCGCTGAACGCCACGCTGGAGGCGATCGATCTCCCGGGGCGCGCCGGCGAGATCGATGCCGAGCACTTCTACGATCCCGGCAACCAGGGCGGCGGCGACTTCGGCAGCGGGCGCCGCTTCGATCCGACACGGCGCGAGGGCTGGGGCACGGTCGCGACCGGCCCGTACACGCTGATGCTGTACGACGTGACGCTGTGCCCGCAGCACTCGTGCACCGTCGAGGGCCCGATCCCGGCGCTCTACGTGCGCACGCACCTCCACAAGTACATGGACGCGATCTACGCCTGCTACGAGCAGCTCGCGCCGGGGCCCGGCACGATCGTGCTCGAGATGACGATCACCGCCGACGGCGCCGTGCGCGACGCGCGCGGCAGCGGCCTCGGCGAGACCGGCGCGTGCGCGGCGCGGGTCGCGAGCACGATCTACTTCAAGGCGCTCGGCGCCGAGACGCACGTGCGCTATCCGATGCGCTTCAACTGACGGGCGCCGCTCAGCAATCGCCGCGCCGGTGCCGGCGCCGGCTGAACGCCCCGAACGCGACGGCCGCGACGAGGACGAGGGTGCCGCGCGCATCGCGAGGCGCCTGACAGCAGCCACCGCCGCTGCCCTGCGAGCCGGGCGGCTCGCCGGTCGTCCC
>DAIRFU010000221.1:0-5811 GCA_036794935.1 Kofleriaceae bacterium
CGATGCGGCAGAACTTCGTCGATTCCAACCGCGTGCTCGCCGGCTCGCTCGAGCGGCTCGCGCAGGGCAACAACTACCGCGACGGCGCGACGGTCGTGGCGATCACCTGGGATCTCAAGGACCGACAGAATACGATCGTCGCCGACGGCACCTACACGATCCGCATGGAAGTCGCCGACCAGAACTCGACATCGGCGGGTCAGAACAACCAGGGTACGTTCACGTTCGTCAAGGGCACAGAGCCGCAGTCGCAGACCGGAGGGTCGAACGGCGGATTCACGAACGTCTCGATCGAGTACACGCCCTGATCGAGCTCGAGCGCCGCCGCCGCGATCAGCGGAGCACTCGCCGAATCACGGTCGTCGCCGCGATCAAGAACTGGCTCTGGCGGCTGACGTGCGATGCGCTGGCCACTGGCCACCGGCCTAGCCGGTTGCGCACGGCTAACGTACCGAGACCGCGTCCGGCCGCGGGGCATGCAGCCTGCACTCTCGCCCGCGATGCGCGTCTCGGCACTGCTCCTTGTTGTTTGCACCGCCTGTAGCACCACCCCGCCTCGCAATGACCGGTGGGGTGGCGATGGTAAGGGCGATGGCTGGGCGTCGGAGCGCGACTTCCAGGTCGTGTTCACCGAGCCGTTCTGCGATGTATGCACGGCGGCCGACAAGGCGGTGCTCCAGGAGCGCTCGCCGATGACCGCGAAGCTGGTCGCCCTGATCGACGGCGCCGAGACCTCGATCGACATCGCGAACTACACGTTCAGCGTGCGTGCGATCGAGGAGGCGATCCTGCGCGCGAACATGCGCGGGGTCGCGGTGCGGGTCGCGATGGACAAGGGCCAGGAGAGCGCGGACACGGTCGCGGGCCGGCTCGCCGAGGCCGGCGTCCCCGTTCACTTCGTCGCGGGCAGCGGCACCCCGGCAGGGCTGCAGCACGCGAAGTTCATGATCGTCGACGAGCTCACACTCGCGACCGGCAGCAACAACTGGTCCTCGACCGGCACGTCGATCAACGAGGAGAGCACGATCGTGATCCACTCGAGCGAGGACGATCCGCTGCTCGCCGGGTTTGCGTGTCACTTCGCCGCGATCTGGAACGCGCAGCCGGGGGATGCCGGCGCGTGCTCGAACACCGACGTCGCGTTCTCGCCGAGCAGCAAGCCGCTCGCGCTGATCAAGGACGAGATCCGGCGCGGTCAGAAGACGATCGACGTGCTGATGCACCACTTCGTATTCGACGATCTCGTCACCGAGCTCGCGAAGGCTGCCGAGCGCGGCGTGCGCGTGCGCGTGATCGTCAACGCGACCGACCGCGCCGAGGTCACCGGCAGCAAATGGAACCGACTCCTCGCGGCCGGCGGCAAGCTGCGGTTCAAGCAGACCAACGCGGCGCTGTACCAGATCATGCATCACAAGCTGATGATCGTCGATGACCGCGTCGTCGTGAACGGCTCGGGCAACTGGTCGGGCAGCGCGTTCTTCAAGAACTTCGAGAACTACGTGCGCTATCGCGATCCGCGGATCGCGCGCCCGTACGTCGGGCTCTTCGATCGACTGTGGATGTGGTCGCTGTCGGGCGAGTCGCTCGATGCCGGCAAGACCGCCGCGCAGCAGCACGCCGACGAGACGCACGTGTACTTCGGCAACCTGCACGCGCATTTTGCGGCGAACGCGTCGGGCGCCGCCCTCGACGATGGCAAGGCGATCCGCGCCGACGAGAACGGCAACCTGGTCCCGGTCGACGTCGGCATGACGCCGAACGACGCCGCGCGCTACGCGTACGAGTACGCGCGCGACGAGGGCGGCATGGACTTCCTCGCGCTGTCGCCGCACACGTCTGCGGACGGCGAGGTCGACGCCGGCGACGCCGCGAACATGATCCCGGAGCAGTACCAGCAGCTCGAGTCGGTTGCGCTCGACGTGACACAGAGCTCGGCTCGCACGTTCGTCGCGCTGCCCGCGATGGAGTGGAGCACGAACAGCTCGGGCAACCACGTCAACGTGTTCGGCAGCAAGCAGCTCGCGAAGCTCGAGCGCGGCCGCTTCGACCTGCTCTATGACGAGTTCCTGCCCGCGCGCGAGGCCGACGGCGATCATCCGCTGCTTCAGTTCAACCACCCGCGCACGTTCCGCCAGCAGACCGCGTCGCTCGACGGCAACTGGGACCAGATCTTCGACATCAACCTGCAAGACATCCCGAAGGCGAGCGAGCGGGCGAAGAAGTTCAACGACTTCGGTCTCGACGATTACGCGCCGCTCTCCGGCGTGCTGCCGCAGTGGATCGCCGGCGACGCGATGCCGGACCGCGCCACGGTCGACGCGACGCTCACGAACATCGAGGGTGCCGCCCGCCCCTACCTGCGGCTGTTCGAGGTGCTCGTCGGCCGCGGCACCAGCATCGCAGGCACGGATCACGAGAACGCGAGCCTCATCGTCGACTCGACGACGCACGAGATCCGCCGCTACACGCGCGTGCACAGCGACTGGGACTACTATCTTCTTCACGGGTTCCGCACCGCACCGACCGCGCCGCACGACAACCACTTCGCGAACTGGGGCACCGGCCACTCGACGCGCACGGCGATCATCGCGGACGAGCTCACGGAGGATGCGCTACTCGAGGCAATCGACCAGCGGCTCGTCTACGCGAGCGAGGACGAGGAGCTGACGATGCGCGTCTACGCCGACCACCGCGTGCCGATGGGCAGCACGCTCGTCACCCACGCGGGCAGTGCGACGCTCGACGTCTACCTCGCCGACGCCGACTACACCGGCGCGTTCGAGGTCGTCGTGTACGGCGGCACGCTCGGCGGCGATGCGGTCGGCGAGGTCGTCCACGTAACGCTCGCCGGCAACGCGTGGCAGCAGGTCACGATCCCGCTCCCGGCCGACGGCGACCACTTCTTCTACCTCGAGGTCGCCGAGCCGAGCCCCGATCGCATGGCGTGGTCCGCGCCGATCTGGATCACGAAGCTCTGATGCGCGCGGGAGACGCTCCCGCGGTCACGGCGCGCACGTGCCTGCCGCCTGCGGCGTCGGCGGTCGCCGCGCATGCAGTACGCGCTCGAGGGTGGCGGCGAGCGCGACCAGCGTGGCCTCGCTGTACGCGCGGCCGTAGAGCGAGATGCCGACCGGCAGCCCACCCACGAAGCCAACCGGGATCGTGATCGACGGCCATCCGACGATCGCCGCGGTGGTCGTGCTCGAGCCGGCGAAGTGATCGCCGAGCACGTGATCGATGGGCCACGCCGGCGACGTGCTCGGCGATACCAGCGCGTCGAGCCGCTGCTCCCTCAGCAGCGACTCGAGCTGTGCGCGCAGCGTGTCGTAGGCCGCGATCGCCTTGCGGTAGTCCTCGTCGGTGAGCGGGCCCTTCGCCTGCGCCTGCTCGAAGAGCTCCTGGCCGAAGAACGGCATCTCCTCGGCCGCATGCTGCTGGTTGAACGCGATCACGTCGGCGAGCGTCCTCACCTGGGCGTTGGCAGTCGCGAGGTACGCATTGAGGTCCGCCTTCAGCTCGTAGAGCAGCACGACGAGCTCGGTCTCCGCCACCGCCAGCTTCGGCACCTCGATCGGGTCGACGACCTCGACCCCCTGCCCGGCCAGCGCGCGCACCGCCGCGTCGCAGAGCGCGTCCTGATCGGGGTGTGCGCCGAAGTCCCCACGCACCACCCCGATCCGCATGCCGCGCGGATCGCGGCGGGTCGCGGCGACGTAGTCTTCGAGCTTCGCGTTCGCCGTGGCCGGATCGCGGTCGTCCGCCCCCGCGATCGCGGCGAGCACGATGGCCGCATCGGCCACCGTGCGCGCCATCGGCCCGGCGGTGTCCTGCGTGTGCGCGATCGGGACGATGCCCGCGCGGCTGACGAGTCCGACCGTCGGCTTGACGCCGACGATGCCGCACATCGACGCCGGACAGATGACTGAACCGTCGGTCTCGGTGCCGATCGCGACGGCGCACAGATTCGCCGCGACCGCCGCGCCCGACCCGGAGCTCGATCCACACGGGCTGCGATCGAGCGCGTACGGGTTGCGGGTCTGGCCGCCCCGCGCGCTCCAGCCCGAGCTCGAGCGGCCCGAGCGAATGTTCGCCCACTCGGATAGGTTCGTCTTGCCGAGCAGCACGGCGCCGGCGGCACGCAACGTGGCGACCACGGTCGAGTCGCGGGCCGGCCGCGCACCGACGAGCGCGAGTGAGCCCGCGGTCGTCTGCATCTTGTCGGCGCTGTCGAGGTTGTCCTTGACGAGCACGGGGATGCCATGGAGCGGGCCGCGTACCTTGCCCGCCGCGCGCTCGGCGTCGAGCGCCTCGGCGATCGCGAGCGCGTCGGGGTTCGTCTCGATGATCGCGTGCAGGCCCGCATCGCCGCGGTCGAGCGCCTCGATGCGCGCGAGGTACGCCTCGGTGATCGTGCGCGAGGTGCGCTCGCCGCTCGCCATCAGCTGTGCGAGCTGATCGAGCGTGAGCTCCTCGAGCCACACGTGCGGTGCACCGGTACCACCGCTCGCCGGTACGTGCCGGGTGCCGCCGCAGCCGGCGAGCACCAGGCCGACGGCCGACCACCGCAGCAGCTCGCGACGATCGAGGGGCATCGCGCGCAGGATGCCACAGCTGCGCGAGCGCGTCGGTCAGAACCGGCCGGCGACGCCGATCGTGGCCTCGTCGGCCGACGGCGTGTCGAAGAAGAACAGCCAGCCACCGGTGAGGCCGGCGGCGACCGCGGCGGAGCCGAGCACCCAGGTCGCGGTCACGAACCGATCGCGGCTGCGCACGAGCCGATCGTACTCGTCGGCATCGCCGGCCGGGCGGTTGCCCATCTCGATCTGATCGCGGAGCTCGTTCGCGCGGCTGTCGCGCGAGTGCGCGACCAGGCCGGTCGTGATCGCGCTGCCGAGCAGCACGCCCGACGCGCCGAGCACCCAGGGCACGGCCCGCCGCCGCGCGGTGTGCACGAGCGGCGCCGCGAGCGTGAGCTCCTGGCCGCGCTTCACCGCGAGCTCCTTCGCGAACGGCTCGCGGCCGCGGCGCAGCACCGCGAGCACGTGGGTGCCCGCCGGCACCTCGAGAGCCGCGGTCGGTGCGGTGCCGACGAACCGGCCATCGAGCGAGATGCGTGCGTCGGCCTCGGTCTTCAGCGTGACGCGCGCCGGCTTCGGGCGCAGCTCGACATCGACGAACAACGACTGTCCGGACACCGCGACGGCCTTCTTCTCGACCGGAAAGTAGCCGTCGGCGGTGACCGTGATCACGTGCTCCTTCGCGTCCAGGTCGACGAGCGCGAACGGCTCGACCTTGACACCGTCGATCGTGGCCGCCAGGCCCTTCAGCGAGTCGCCGGTGGCATCCCCGATCTCGCGCAGCGCGCCGAGCTCGGCGACGGCCTGATCGGGCACGCTGACGTTGACGCCGAGCCGCGTCGAGGGCGTCGCCGACGCCTGCACCGCGGTCGACACGCCGGCTGCCTGCAGCTTGTCGAGCTCGCGCTTCATCTCGGCGAGGTTGTCGGCGGCATCGCCGACGCGTCCGCCGGTCTTCACCTTCGCGAGATACGCCTGGTACAGCTCGACCGCTCGCTGGACATGCTGCGGCTTGGGCTCGACCTGGTACAGGCGGCGGTAGGCCTGCGCGGCCGAGAACGCGATCTCGGGCATCGGCAGGGACTTGTACGCCTCGTCGAAGTTCGTCGCCGCCGCCGCGAAGTTCTGCGCGGCGTACGCCTTCGCGCCGGCGCGGAAGTATCGCTCGGCCGCGGCACGGTTGTCGGCGCGCACCGGCGAGCCGAGCGCGACCAGGATGGCCAGCGCGAGCGCG
>DAIRFU010000221.1:5821-10084 GCA_036794935.1 Kofleriaceae bacterium
GCGGCGGCGAGCGGGCGTGGAAGCTGGCGCGTCACGGGCTCTCCTCCGACGCCGAGACCGCCGAGGCGACGCAGCCGAGGTCGCGCGAGCCGCACTGCGGATACACGAGCAGCGACTGCGCGCCCGGCTCACCCTCGACGAGGACGAGATCGTCCAGGCCGTCACCGGTGACATCGCCGGCGCGGATCTGCACGACCTGCCCACCCGAGAGTGCGAGCCGATCGACGACCGCGCCGCCGGCCGCGGCATCGCGGTGCACGCGATAGAGGCCGGTGCCGTCGTCACCGCGGCAGGCCGCGACGAGGTCGGTCGCCGTGGCGTCCCCGCTCGTCGGGCCGGCGGCGCTGATCCGAGCGGGGGCCGCATCGAAGCACTGGCGCACGGCGCCGGCACTCGCTGCGATGATCGCAGGCACGACATCTTCGCAGGCATCGGGTATGCCGCCCGCCATCGTGCACACGAGCAGCGCGCCGCTGGCGCCCGGGGCGGCCGGCGAGAACGCGGCGATCAGCTCGAGTGCGCCGTCGCCGTCGACGTCGGCCGGATACAGCGCGCGCGGCGTGACGTCGCTCGGGATCGCGGAGGTCAGCGCGGTCAGCTCGGTCGGGGTGACCGGCGGGCTCTGGGTCCACGGATCGACGTGGAGCGCGCGCAGGTCGTGATCGATCGCGATCACGACATCGTGATCGGCGTTTGTCGGGAACGCCTGGTACTGCGCCTGGTCGAGGCACAGCCCGCCGGTGTCGCCGCGGGTGCAGTCCGCGAGGCCGGTGACGCCGACGCCATTGTTCGGCGTGCCGTCGAGCCCGTCGGGCGTCCCCGGGACGAGCCACGCTCGCACGCTCGGCCCCGACCCGGTGTTCGCGAGCATCGGCGCGATCGCGAGCACGTCGGTGCGGCCGGCCGACATGCCGGCGTCGGAGAAGTTCCCGATCACCGAGCCGCGGAACAGGGTCTCCCCCTTCGAGGTGTCGTTGCGCGGATCGAAGTACGTCAACATGGTGCGCTGCGGGCTGCCGTGCAGGAACGACATCCGCGTCTGCGAGCTGCCCGGCACCGGCTGGAGCACCAGCAGGTCCGCGGCCACGCCGAGCTGGTCGATCGAGTCCGTGAACTGGACCCGCACGACCTCGCGCACGTCGGAAAACACGCCGACGCTGACCGGATCGAGCGGGCGATCCGGCGTGCCGTACGCGATCATCATGCGCTGGTGATCCTCCTGGCGCTCGCTGAACGCGATGTCCTTGATGCCGTTGCCGTCGAAGTCGTCGATCGTCAGCGTCGTCGCCTCGCTCGCCGTGTCGAGGCGAAGCAGCTGGTACCCCGGTGCGTTCTGCGCGCGAATCAGCAGATCGAGATCGTCCTCGCCTCCGGCCGCGACGACCGCATCGATGTAATTGTCACCGTTGAGGTCGCCGTACGCGGCGAGCGTGAGCGGGCGCGTCGAGCGGTAGACCGATTGATAGCGGCGATTCGGCTCGAGGAGCGTGCCGCTGGGGACGTAGACATAGACGCCATCGGACAGCACGAGCGCGTCCGACGCGACGCCGAAAATCGGCGGCTGGAGCGGCAGGCGTCCGACGATCTCGACGCCCGGCGCAGCATCCACGACCGGCGGCAGCGCGGTGCCCGCCGCGCCCGACGTCATCACACAACGTTCGTTGACGAGCGCGCCGTCCCAGTATGCGAGCCCGGTCGCGCCGCCGTCGCGGTCGAGCAAGCCGGGGCACGCGTCGGCGCCGAGCCCGACATCCGTATCGAGGTCGGCGAGCAGCGGCGCAGTGGTCGGCGATACGGCACCGGCCGGCGTGATGTCCTTGAAATCCACCTCGGCCGGCGCGTCGATGCCGCTGTAGATATCGCGGTGGAGCGACAGGACGCACAGCTTGCGTGCGGTCGGCGCGCCGCTGACGAACGCGATCACGGTCTCGAGCTTGGAGCTCCCCTCGGGGTTGACCTGGAACACGTCGACGCTGACCGGCACGAAGGTCGCGTCCGATATGGAGCCGATGCGTGGTCCGCATGGGGCAGTTGCCGAGATCAACGGCGACGCGTCGCGCGGGTTGGAGAAGTCGATCGTGAACAGGTACACGACGCCGTTCGGGTCGACGATGAACGCGCCGAACACGGTCGCCGCGATGTGAAACAGCTTGCGGACGTCGAGCGACGAGCCATCCTCGTCGGTGAGCGGCTGGTGGATCGCGACCGGCGCCAGCTCGCCATAGGTCGACGAGTACGACACGATGCCGTCGAACGTCGTCATCGTGACGTCGAGCGTCGGCAGGATCGCCATGGCGCACGACGATCGAGGTCCGCGACAGGCCGAGCACATCGCCGATCTCGTCGTGGTCGATGTCGGTGACCCGGTACTCGTTGACCTGGAACGTGCCTGCCGCGACCGGCTGCGCGAGTGCGCCGCCCGGCGCGTGACAGACGCCGTCGACACCGCACGCGTAGGCCGCGTTCGGGCAGTCGCCCACGGTGCTGCAGACCACCGCGCAGCGCACGCAGCTCGCAGCTCCCGAGTCGCAGTCCTCGCCGGGCTCGAGCAGGCCGTTGCCGCAGACGTTGCGGTCGATCGTGTCGAAATCGGTACAGCCGGCGACGACCGCGAGCGCCACCGCCAGGAGCAAACGTCCGCCCGCCGTCATCGCTTGTTCCCGAACACGTCGATGATGTCGTCCCTGGACGGCCGCTTGCCGCCCGCACGCCTCTTCTTCTTCAGCTTCACGACCAGCTCCTGATCTTCACGCGGGGTGATGGACTTCGAGGCCGCCACGTAGCCGGCGTTTCGAAACGTGAGGACCGCCGCCCGCTCGCCGCGCGGGATCTGGACCGGCCCAGGCGCGACGCCGACGACGACACCGGCGATCGAGACCTCGGTCCCATCGGGCACGCCGCTCACGGTGACGATGACCGTCTTCGGCGCCTCGGGCGCGACCGGCGCTTGCGGTTGCGGCGGTGCGACCGGCGGTGGCGTCGGCTCGGCCGCAGCCCCGCTACCCGCGTCCGCGACCACGGCGGTCTCGACCACCGCGGGCGCCGCATCGGCTCCATCGCCGCCTCGACCGACGACGAAGAACACGGCCGCGCCGATCGCGAGCGCGCCCGCGAGCGCAGCGATCACCACGGGTATGCGCGAGCGCGCCACCGGGGGACCAGCGGTCGTCGACGCGGTCGCCAGCATCGTCGCGGCGACGCCCTGCGCGACGCCCGGCGCGGTCGCTGGCGTCATGCCGCGCATCCCGGTCGTGATCCCGCTGAGCGAGCCCGGGACCGGCGTCACGCCGTCGGGCCTCATCGCCTCGCCGGCCGATGTCGCGCGCGGGATCGCGATGCCGCTCGCCTCCGCCGCCTGCTCCATGACGTGCATCGCGGCGATGAGGCTCGACGGCCGCTGCTCGCGATCCTTCGCCATCAGCCACGCGATCGCGTCGTCGACCGCGGGCGGGATATCGCCGTTGAGCACCGACGGCGGCGCCGGCTCGTCGTTGATCTGCTTGATCAAGATCGACATGTAGTCGTCGCCATCGAACGGCAGCACGCCCGTCAGCATCCGGTAGGTCACGACGCCGAACGCGTAGTAGTCGGTTCGGTGATCGACGTCCTTGCCGCGGCACTGCTCGGGCGACATGTAGAACGGCGTCCCGATCGGGATGCCCGTGCGCGTCTTGTGCTTCTGCTCGTCCTCGGCCGAGAGCAGCTTCGCGATGCCGAAGTCGAGCAGCTTCGGCCACGCGCCGCCGTCCGGATCTGCCACGAGGAACACGTTCTCGGGCTTGAGATCGCGGTGCGCGATCCCCTTGGCGTGTGCCGCGTCGAGCGCACGCGCGATCGCGCGCAGGATCGGCAACGCGCGCCCGAGTGGCAGCGGCTTGTCGCGGTCGATGAGGGCGTCCAGCGTCTCGCCCTCCAGGTATTCCATCACGTAGTACGCGCGGCCGTCGGCCAGCGTGCCGAACGAGAAGATGTCGATGATGTTGCGGTGGCGGATCTGGTTGACCGCGCGCGCCTCGGCGACGAACCGCGTGCTCGCCTCGGGGTCGACCGAGAACTGCAGCGCCAGGACCTTGATCGCGACGAGCTTGCCGATGATCGGGTGGCTCGTCTTGTAGACGACCCCGAACGCGCCGGCTCCCAGCCGGCTCTCGACCGCGTACTCGCCGACCTGCGTATCAGGTGGGAGATCGGCCTTTGCAGCGTCGGTCTCGAGCGCGGACAGCACGAGGTCGTCCTCGTGCAAGCCGCCGGCCCGCGCGTTTA
>DAIRFU010000843.1:0-2778 GCA_036794935.1 Kofleriaceae bacterium
ACAAAGAAGCCATGGAAACCGACAAGTCAATGACACGCCCTGTCCTCCGTCGGCCGGACGACGACAACGATGGTCTGGTTGCCCTGCCGCCCGTCCCGCTGGTTCGTCAGCGGCTGCGTGTATCGGTCAAGGAGTTCGCGATTTCGCAGCCGGGTCGCCGCGCTGCTGCCCTCGCCGCTGTCTGGATCGCCGCCACGGGTTGTGAGGCAGATCTCAATCATTACGATCCGGAGGAGGCCCTCCGGACGTACCGCCTGATCGAGTCGGAGCTGCGCGCCGAGCTGCGCATCAGCCTCGGCCGCGCGATCACGAACGAGCCGCACGCCGCGACTCGCAACACGATGATCAGCATGCTCGAGCACCTCGAGGAGCTCGAGGCCGCCGCGGTTGCACCGCGTCCGGCGCGGCGCCGTCGTCGGCGCTGATCGACGACCCCGGCGGCAACCGGGGACCACATTCATCTGTAACAGCGAAAGAGCCCGGTCGATGCGACCGGGCTTTTTTCGTGGCGGAGTGTCCGTCGTCCGACGCAGTCCGGACGGAGCCGGCCGCCGTGCGGACGACCACGCGCGTAACAGATGAAGATCGCGAGGCGTCGATCTGGTGCCGCCCTTGCTCGAGCGCGCGGCCACGATGCACGCCGACGATCGCACCTGTTCCTTCACTCGCCCGCCCGCGCCGCTCGACGATGTCGACGAGCTAGCCGCAGACCGACCAGCCGCAGTGCCGACACAGCCGGCAGTGCGCCTGGACGACCAGCACCGCGCCGCACTCCGGGCAGCTCGGCGCGGCGTTCACCACCGGCGCGCGAGCACCGGTGACCAGCACCTGGCCCTCGCGGCTGCCGTCCCGGTACACGGTGATTCCCTTGCAACCCAGCTCGTACGCGAGCTGGTACGCACCTTTGACGTCGGCCGCGGTCGCGTCGCGCCGCAGGTTGATGGTCTTGCTGACGGCGGCGTGGACGTGGCGCTGAAACGCGGCCTGCATGCGGACGTGGGTGGTGACGTCGATCTCGTGCGCGGTCGGGAAGCGGCGCTGAACGTCGGTCGGCACCGCGTCATTACCGCGCACCCCGCCCGTGGCGGCAATGGCATCGAACAGCACGGGCGACGCGAAGCCGCGCTCGGCGGCGACGCGCTGGAACGCCGGGTTGACCTCGGTGAGCTCGGCGCCGTCGAGGACATTGCGACGGTACGCGAGCGCGTAGAGCGGCTCGATGCCGCTCGAGCAGCCGGCGATGATGCTGATCGTGCCGGTCGGCGCGATCGTGGTGGTGGTCGCGTTGCGCAGCATGGCGTGCCCGTCGCGCTGCCAGCGCGAGCCGTGCCAGGCCGGGAAGGGTCCGCGCCGCTGGGCGAGCGCGGCGGACGCGGCGAGCGACTCGTCCTCGAGGAACGCGGCGACGCGGTCACCGAGCTCGATGGCGGCGTCGCTGTCGTAGGGGATCTCGAGCGCGGCCAGCGCGTCCGCCCAGCCCATGATGCCGAGGCCGATCTTGCGGGTCGCCCTGGTCGCGCGCTCGATCTCGAGCAGCGGGTAGCGGTTGGCGTCGATGACGTCGTCGAGGAAGCGGACCGCGTCGTGGATCGCCTCCCGCAGCCGCTCCCAGTCGAAGTCGTGGGTCGCCACGAAGCGCCCGACATCGAGCGAGCCGAGCGTGCACGACTCGAACGGCAACAGCGGCTGCTCGCCACAGTTGTGGACGAGGATCCCGTTCGCGAGGAAGTGGCTCGTGGTCCGCTCGGTGAGATCGTAGACGAGCTCGCGACCGTCCGGTTCGAGTGCGTCGACCTGGGTCCAGCCGACGAGCTCGCCGAGCCGCTCGCGCGGGAGATCGCGGTGACCGAGTCGATGATCGTGGACGGCGCGGATTCGCATGCCGGGCGCGAGCTCGGCGGCCGGCACGTCGCCGCGCTCGGTCGCGACCCGGTGGTCGGCGGTCAGCCGGAGCGCGAGCCCGCTCGTGGTGCGCAGGCGATAGACCGCGCGCTCGCCGGTGCACACGACCTGCGCGGCGGTCCGGAACACGAGCTGGCCCTCGTCGAGCGTCGCGATCCGCGGCTGGCTGCCGACGAGATCGCGGATCGGGACCGCGCCGCGGTCGTGGGTCCACACGAGCGTCTCCCCGGTGACGCATGGGTTGGTCGCCTCGATCGGACCGAGCCCTGGTGTCGGGTGGAGCTCGTTGATGCGATCGATGAAGACGAGCCCGGGGTCGCCACACGCCCAGGCCGCGTTCGCGATGGCGTCGAAGACGCGCCGGGCATCGAGCTGACCGGTGACCATGCCCGTACGCGGGTTGACGAGGTCGTAGGTGGTGCCGGCGGCGACCGCTCGCATGAATGCATCGGTCGCGGCAACCGACAGGTTGAAGTTGCGCATCCGGGTCGGATCGAGCTTGAGCGCGATGAACTCGAGGATGTCCGGATGATCGACGCGCAGCATGCCCATGTTGGCGCCGCGCCGCGTGCCGCCCTGTTTGATCGCCTCGGTCGCGACATCGAACACCTGCATCAGCGATACGGGGCCGGACGCGGTGCCGCCGGTCGACTGCACGAGGTCACCGGCGGGCCGCAGGCGCGAGAACGAAAAGCCGGTCCCACCGCCGGTCTTCTGGATCTCGGCGGCCCATCGCACGGCCTCGAACACGCCGGATGTCGAGTCCTCGACCGGGACCACGAAGCAGGCGGCGAGCTGCCCGAGCGGCCGGCCGGCGTTCATCAAGGTCGGCGAGTTCGGCAGCAGCTCGAGCGAGGCCATCATGCGCTCGAACCA
>DAIRFU010000222.1:0-10082 GCA_036794935.1 Kofleriaceae bacterium
ATCCGCGCGCCGCGAGCTGCTCGGCAAAGACTGTCACGCGGGCCCGACTGCGTCGGCCGGAGAGTGGCGCGCCGGGTAGCCACCCGAATCGAGGGGACCGTGGGATGCGTGCCATGCGATCTCGGATTCGCGCCGTATTGTCACGTATCTTACTCACTACTGACTCTCGTTCTATAGCGGTTATTTGTGGTTTGCCGTGTACTTACCTTGGATCGCACCGTACTTCGACGTACGTGGCTCCGCCATTGCAACGCAGTGCGTCAGCCATGAAGCACCTGACCTTGTTTGCTGTTCTCGCCGCCTTCGCGGGCTGCTCGGTCGACTCGAAGGAGCCCGACGACTTCGTGCTCGATCGAGACGCGCCTCGCATCGAGATCGTGTCGCCCACGCGCGGCACGATCGCCGGCGACGTCACCCACGTGCTCGTCACCGGTACGACGACCGATGACACCGGCCTCGTCGCATCGGTGAGGGTCAACGGCGTCCCGGCAGTGCTCGGCGATGACGGCACCTGGCTCGCGAACGTCCCGGTCGCGCCGGGCACGACACTGCTCCACGCGATCGCGCTCGATAGCGAGGGCAACCGCGGCGAGCAGACGCGCGCCGTCGTCGCCGGACCGATGGTCGAGCTCGGCCGCCAGGTCGAGAGCGGCATTCGCGCGGCGATCTCCGCGCCGGCGCTGCTCGCCCTCGGTCATCGCACCGAGACGTTCATCGCGAGCGGCGGCCTGATGACGGCGGTCCAGGACATGAACCCGGTCGTCGATGTCGGCGGCGGTCCTGATTGCCTCTACGGTCAGGCCTCGATCACGAGCCTGACCGTCGGCCACTCCGATGTCGTGACGGCACCGACCAGCGACGGGATCATGGTCTCGGCCGTGCTCGACGACCTTCGGGTCGGCTTGCACCTGCAGTGGGCGGTCTCGTGCATCGAGGACAGCCGCGACGTCGAGGTGTTGGCCCAGCGCGTGACGGTGCAGGGCCTGCTGACCGTCGGTGTCGCCGACCGCGCGCTCGACGTTCGCTTCGCCGATCCGAGCGTGCAGGTGACGGGCTTCGATCCGCAGCTCCCCGACGTTCCGGCCGGCGTCGTCCAGCTGTTCCATCTCGATGCGGCGCTTGGCCCGATCCTCGGCTCGCTGACCGAGCGCGTGGTGGCGCCGATGGCGAGTCGTACGCTCGGCGTGCTCGACGAGACCCGGGCGATCGACGTGGCCGGCACGCAGGTCGATGTCGACATCGAGCCGACGGAGATCCGGTTCAGCCCCCAGGGGGCCGAGATCGTCCTCGACACGTCACTGCGCGCGCGCGGCGACCACGGCGAGTTCGTGTTCGCACCGACGTTCGCGCCAGCGCTCGGCACCAAGCTCGGCGTCGAGCTCGCGATCGCCGACGACGCGGCGAACCAGCTGTTGACGAGCCTGTGGTCCGCCCGCGCATTCGACACGGAGCTCGATCTCGAGAGCGGCTCGTTCGGCGCCATCGGCGAGCTCTACGACGCGGTGCAGCTCCAGCTCCTGGTGCCGCCGCACGTCGACGCGAGCACGCGTCCGCTCGCGCTGACGTTTGGCGACTGGATCGCCACGTTCAAGCGCGACGGCATCGGCGAGGCGACGGTCGTGATCCACGCGACGACCGACCTCTATGTCGTCACGGGTGATGACGGCCGCCTGCACATGAACGTCAGCACGCCCGCGGTCGGCATCGATCTCGCCGGCGACCGGGGCTGGATCTCGAAGGGCCAGTACGACGCGATCCTCGCGTTCGCGATCGATCACGTCACCACGGTGGGCTCGTCCGCGGTCGCCGCGATCCCGGTCCCGGTGATCGGCGACGCGACACCGGATCTGTGGGTCGAGCCCGACGCCGGCTACCTGCTCGTCACCGGCGACGTCGAGTAGAGCGCTGGCCGGTCACAAGCAGCGCTCGGCGTGCCGGAGCTCGTCGGCCGTCGGCGCGCCGTACACGACGTGCAGGTGGTTCGTGGCGTCGAGGGCCATCGACGAGTGCGCCGCGCCATCGGCGAACGGATCGATCGTCGTCTTCGTCCACGTCCCGGCGGCCGGCTTGTACGCGTAGCGCAGCTCGCCTTGCGAGCTCGGCGTGTAGCTGACGTGCAGACCGCCGGCCGCGTCGAGGAGGAGCGTGGAGTGGACGGCACCGGCAGCGAACGGATCGACGGTCGTCTTCGTCCAGGTCCCGGCGGCCGGCTTGTACGCGTAGCGCAGCTCGCCGGCGGGCGTGTAGGTGACGTGAACATCGCCGCTCGCGTCCACGACGAGTGCCGAGTGGCCGGCGCCGGTGGCGAATGCATCGATCGTCAGCTTCGACCAGGTTCCGCTGGCCGGCATCGTCGCGTAGCGAAGCTCGTCATCCGCCGCATAGGTCACGTGCAGCCCGCCGCTCGCGTCGAGCGCCAGCTCCGGCTGCCCGCCGCCGCCGGCAAAGGGATCGATCGTCGTCTTCGACCACGTGCCGGAGGTGGGCTTGGCGGCGAACCGCAGCTCACCGCCTGCCGCGTACGCGACGTACACGCCGGTCGCGGCGACGATCAGGCTCGAGGACGCGACGTCATCCGCGAATGAATCGATGGTTGCCTTCGTCCAGCTCCCATCCGCCGGCTTGTACGCGTACCGGAGCTCGCCGCCGGCCGGATACGTGACGTGCAGACCATCGCTCGCGTCCACGACGAGCGCCGAGTGGCCGACCCCGTCGGCGAATGGATCGATCGTCGACTTCGTCCAGGTCCCATTCGCCGGCTTGTACGCGTAGCGAAGCTCGCCCGCGGTCGTCACCGCGTACGTGATGTGAAGCCCTCCCGCGCTGTCGCGCACGAGGGTCGAGTGCGCCGCGCCGGCCGCGAACGGATCGATCGTGGCCGTCGTCCACGCCTGCTCGCTCGCGCGCGTCGCGAAACCCAGCGCGCCATCGGTGGCGGACACGAAGCTGACGTGCAGCCCGGCCGCGTCGATGACGAGCGAGGACCTCACGACACCTTCGAGGAACGGCTGGATCGACTGCGTGGCCCAGGCGCAGCTCGACGAGCCATCGGGATCGTTCGTCGTGCCATCGGGGGCGGCATCGCCGACGCCGGCATCGGGGTCATGACCGCCGGGAGGCTGATCGCTCGAGCCGCAACCGAGGAGGAGCAGGCCGCAGATCAGGACGCCGCGTATCACCGCTCGGTTGTACGCGTCCGACCCGGGACGCGACAAGTGCCGATTCGAGTGGCCGGACCAGGCGGCCCGCTCGATGCCGGGGCTCGCCTTGCGGCCGACGAACCAGCTCGCGAGCGACGCGGCGCCGGAGCATTGCAATGCCGGTGCCCGCCCCATGCCAGTCCCTCGCATCACGCGCGATGGGCCGACGAGATCGCGACTTGCACGGGTCATCAGTCATGGAGCGGCGCGACGCAGATGCCTGAGTGGGTGACGGCCGGTTTCTGGGGCCTGTTCGCCGGATCGGCGCTGCTGATCGGGGCGGCGGTGGGCTACTGGGCGCGGGTCCCCCGCCGCGTGATCGCGAGCATCATGGCGTTCGGCGCCGGCGTGCTGATCTCGGCGCTGTCGTTCGACCTCATGGATGAGGCGTACGCGCGCGGTGGGTTCGATTCGACCGCGATCGGCTTCATCACCGGCGCCGCCGTGTACACGGGCGCGAACCTGCTCCTCGCGAAGAAGGGCGCCAAGCACCGCAAGCGCTCCGGCGACCAGCAGCCGTCGGAGCAGGCGCAGGGCGGCAGCGGCCTGGCGATCGCGCTCGGCGCGTTGCTCGACGGGATTCCGGAGTCGATCGTGATCGGCGTGAGCATGATCGGCGGCGGCGCGGTGAGCGTGACGGCCGTCGTCGCGATCTTTTTATCGAACGTCCCCGAAGGACTGTCGAGCTCGGCCGGCATGAAGCGAGCGAAGCGCAGCGCCGGTTACGTGTTCGGAGTGTGGGCCGGCATCGCGCTGACGTCGGGCATCGCCGCACTCGCGGGCTACGCGATCTTCGCGCAGCTCTCGGCGGACGTGATCGCCGCGACGACGGCGGTGGCGGCAGGCGCGATCCTCGCGATGCTCGCGGACACCATGATCCCGGAGGCGTTCGAGCAGACGCACGATCTCGCCGGCCTGATCACGGTCACCGGCTTTCTGTCGGCGTTCGTGCTGACGAAGCTCGCGGCGTGAGCTACGGCGTGCACTCGCAGATGAAGACGTACGCGTCCATCGTGCACGCGACGTCGTAGATCTCCTCGTCGTACCCGACGGCGCAGTTCGCGCCGGCGCCGCCGTTGGGCTGCCCACCCTGCGCCGAGCTCCACGGCAGGAACGTCGCCAGATTGCCGAGCACGGTGCGCCACTCGCCTTCCGTGGTCTGGTCGGTGATCCCGATCCAGTAGCCGGGCTGGGCCGGGTTCTGGCTGATGTTGTCGAACGCCTCGAGCTCCGCCTCGTTGTTCGGGATCGCGACGTAGCCACCCGCGCTCGTGCAGATCGCTGACGCCTGCATGAAGTCGACGATGTTCGCCGCACCGCCGCTGTAGCTGTACCGCTTGTAGCGCGAGGTCGGCTGTCCGCCGGAGAGCGGGGTGAAGTCATTCGAGCACGTGTGGGCGTCGATCGGCGCGTCGACGGCCACCCGCGATGCATCGGGGTCGACCGCCGCATCAATTCGCGCGGGCGCATCGTCGGGCAGCGCGGCGGCATCGCGCTCGCCACCACCGGCGAAGATGCCGTGTTCGTACGAGCAGCCTGAAATCAGCGCCAGATACAGCGCGTACCGCACGCCCCATCGTATCGCCATCGCGAGGCGGCCGGGAGATCTCTGTGGCGCCGTGGCCCAAGCGCGCGGAATCGCGACACCGGGGTGGCAGCGGCGATGTCGTACCCGGGCGCCTTCCTGCACACGTACACGATCCACGACGATTGCCGACCCAGCAGGCATGACCAAGCTCTTGTTGATCGCCGTCGCCGTCGCGATGCCGCTGTCGGCGGCCGCCGAGAACTTCACCCAGCCCGCGCCGGATGCGGACGCCGCGCCCGCCGGCGCGCACGACAAGCTGGAGATCATGAAGGTGGACAGCTTCGACTACGGTCGGATCTACGTGCACACCGACGAGCGCCACGATCTGTGGAGGATCGCGAAGCTCTGGCTCCAGCGCTCGAGCTGGTCGCGGATCACGATCGAGGGACACGGCTATGTCGCGAGCGACGAGGAGGCGAGCATCGCGCTCGGCGAGAAGCGGGCGAAGCGCGTGCGTGACCTGCTCGTCAAGTACGGTGTCGACCCGCGCTTCGTGACCGCGATCGGCCACTCGCGCAAGCAGCCCGGCCGGTGGGTCGACGTGACGGTCGATACCTGCGTGGCCGAGGCACCGGCCCGGCGCCACGGGGCGCACTCGCGGGCGCGCTGCCGACCCTGATCGGCGCCGCCGGGATCTGCTCCGCGGCCGGCCGGTTGACGCCACCGATCGGGCGCGTATCGTCGGGGTGCATGGTCGTCACGCGCGCACGTGCGGCAGCCGGCGTCGTCTACACGCCGCGCGAGGTGTGCGAGCCGATGGTGCGCCTCGCGCTCGCGCCGCTGCTGGAGGGCGGTGAGCCGACCGCGCTGCGGATCTGCGATCCGGCGATCGGCGAGGGCGCGTTCCTCATCGAGATCGTCCGCGTGCTCGGCGAGTCGATCGCGGCGCGTGGGATGCCACTCGCGCAGGCGCGCCGGCTGGCCGCCGAGCACTGCGTCCACGGCGTCGATATCGATCCCCGCGCCGTCGCGGCCGCGCGGGCTGCGGTCGAGGACTTCGTCGGCACGCACGTACCGGGGCTGACCACGCACCTGCGCGTCGGCGATGCGCTCGCGATCGACTGGCCACGGCGCTTCGACGCGCTCGTCGGCAACCCGCCGTACATCCGCCAGGAGCTGCTCGCCGACAAGCAACGGCTGCGTACCTTCGCCGCGTACGACGGCGTCGCCGATCTCTACGTCTACTTCATCGAGCTCGCGCAGCGCATCGCGCGCCGCTATTGCCTGATCGTCCCGACCAAGTGGATGACCGCCGCGTACGGTCGGCCACTGCGCGAGCTGCTCGCCGCGGGCGCCAGCGTGGAGGGCGTGGCCGACTTCGCGCGCGGGCTGCCGCTGTTTCACGGTGCCGACGCGTTCCCCTGCATCGTGTGGGGTGGCGAGGCCGCCGGCGCCGCGATCCGCGCGTCGCGGGTGACCGCCACCGCGAGCGTCGCCGACGCACTCGCGGCTCCGGGCATCGCGCATCCCCGTGCACGCTGGCGCGGCGAGCCGTGGCACATCGACGATCCCGACGATGCCGCGCTGATCGAGCGCCTCGCCACGCGCTGGCCGTCGCTCGCGCAGGTCGTCCCCGAGCGGCCCTCGCGTGGCGTCGTCACCGGCTGCAACCGCGCGTTCGTGATCGACGGCACGACGCGCGAGCAGCTACTCGCCGACGAGCCTGCCGCAGCGGCGCTGATCCGGCCGTTCCTCAAGGGGCGCGACGTGCGCCGCTGGCGTCCGGCATCGCCGGCAACACTCGATCGTTACATCCTGCTCGTCGACCGCGGCACCTCGCTCGCGAACCTGCCCGCCGTGCGCGCGCACCTCGCACGCTATCGCACGGCACTCGAGCCACGCCCCGCCGACCATCGCGGCGACTGGCACGGCCGCAAGCCCGGCCCGTACCAGTGGTTCGAGCTGCAGGATCCGGTGGTGCCGCTCGCGAAGTCACGCGCACCGCGGCTGTTCTATCAGGACATCCAGACCGCTCCCGCGTGCTGCCTCGATCGCAGCGGCGACCTCGTGCCCGACACGACGGTGTGGATCCTGCCCTCGGCGGATCCGTTCCTGCTCGCCGTGCTCAACTCGCCGCTGTACGCGTGGTACGCGCGCCGCCGCTTCCCGCCCGCGCTCAATGGAGCCGTGCGCCCGAAGCTGGAGTACATGCGCGCGCTGCCGATCGCGACGCCGGCGCCGGCGCTGCGCGCGAAGATCGCCGCACTGGTCGCCGGGCAGCTCGATGCCCCGGATCCAGAGCGCGACGCCGAGCTCGCCGAGCTCGTCGAGGCCGCGTACGAGCTACAGCCCGCCGAGGTCGTCCGCGTTCGCGAGCGGGAACTCGATCGTGAACCGGTGCGGACCGCAGCGCAGCGCGCCGCGCTCGCCGGCGAGCACGTACGTGGCGATCGCGATCAGCTCGGCGGCGTTCGGGTGCGTCGGATCGACGCCGCCGGTCAACGTGAGCGTCACGTGCCCGGCCTCGGTGCGCGCCGCGATCTCGACGTGACGGCCCCCAGCCGGCGCGCCCGCGATCATGTCGAGCAGCAGCGCGAACGCGTGGGTCACCGCCGGGACCGCGACGGTCACCACGAGCGACGCCAGCTCGCCACGCAGCTTCACCGCGTGACGCTCGGCCGCGCGCTGGAGCAGCTCGGGCAGGTGTGAGGCCGTCCGTTGCGGCGGCTTGGTCAGCGCACGGTTCGCGTTGAGCAGCGCGTGCAGCTGACGCACCGCCGCCTGCGCGGTCTCGGTCGCCGTCCGCACGTCGGATTCCTCGTCGCCGATCAGCTCGCTGATCTCGTCGAGCGACATCACGAGGCTCTGTAGCTTCGAGGCCGTGTCGTGGTGAAACCCCGACGCGCGCGAGCCGACGGTCGCGTACATCATCAGCTTGTCGCGATTCACGACGTGCTGCGTGCACGGCTGGCCGTCTTCATCGAGGTGTTCGAACACTAGGTCTCCAGGGTCAGGTCGAGCTCCCACAGGCCGAGTGCTTGCGCCTCGCTCCACGGATCGTCGGCGACCACGAGCACGCCACCATCGCGCTGCACCGAGGAGATGCCGGGATACTCCGCCTCGAGATCACGGCGCAGCACCTCGCGCCGCTCGCGCCGCCGCCGGTCGCCCGACAGCGCCGCCAGCTCCTCGTGCCGCTGCACCGCCTCGAGCACGGCCTGGCGCAGGTGGCGATCCTCGAACGGCTTGCCGATGAAGCGAAAGATCTCGCCCTGGTTGATGCCGTCGATCGCGGTGTCGAGCGTGCGCCGGCCGGTGAGCAGCAGGCGCACGGTCTCGGGACGGATGCGCTTGACCTGGCCGGCGAGCTGCGCGCCGGTCATCTCCGGCATCTCGTAGTCCGAGACCAGCACCGCGACGTCGTCGCGAGCGACCCAGTCGAGGACCTGCTGCGGGCTCGTCGTCGGGCGCACCTCGAAGCTCGGCTCGCGGCGCAGGCAGCGGCCGACGGCCTGGAGGATGGCCTCGTCGTCATCGACGCAAACGATCAGTGACTTCGTCATGCTAGCTGCTCAACCACTTCCGCCAGCCGCGACGCTCGACCACGCGCTCCACGTCATCGAGAGCGGCGAGCAACGCGCGCATGCCGGGAAACCGCTGCTGCGGCGACTTCTGGAGGCACGTCGCGACGACGTCCGCGAGCATCGGCGGCAACGGTCCGAACGGGCTCTGCGGCACCGGCACCGGTGCGTTGACGTGCATGAGGCACAGGTCGCGCACGTTCTCGTGCACGTACGGCGGCTGGCCGGTGAGCAGCTCGAAGAACACGCAGCCCAGGCCGTACTGATCCGAGCGGTCGGTCGCGGGCAGGCCGGAGAGCTGCTCCGGCGAGATGTACGCGGGCGTGCCGAGCACGAAGTCGGACTTGTCCTCGTCGAACGTCTCGCCGGCGATCGCGGCGAGCCCGAAGTCGAGCAGCTTGACGTGGATCGGATCCTTGCCGACGACGAGCGCGTTCGACGGCGTGACGTCCGCGTGGACGACACCGCGGTCGTGGACCGCCGCGAGCGCCTGCGCCATCTGGCGCACGATCGTCACCGCCTCCGCGGGTGGCAGCGCGCCGCGGCGGATCATCGCCGACAGGCTCTCGCCCTCGCACAGCTCCATCACGAAGTACGGCCGGTCGTCGCCGAGGTAGCCGAAATCGAACACGTCGACGATGTGCGGGTGGCGCACGCGCGCGGCCGCCCGGGCCTCGCGCACGAAGCGCTGTCCTGCCGCGGGATCGTGCTCGATCACCTTCGCGCGCAGCACCTTGAGCGCGTACTGGCGGCCGAGCACCGCGTGCTCGACGCGGTAGACGGTCCCCATCCCGCCCTCGCCGAGCCACTCGAGCGTCCGGTAATTTCCGATCTGAGCGCCGCTCTCCTCGATCACCGCCGCCGGCTTCGCGCGCGCGGCCGGCCGGTTCTTGGGCAGCACCATCAGGTCGGCTCGAAGACCGGCCCCGGGCCGGATCGTGACCACGATGTCGGCCTCGCGGGTTCCCGAGCGGACGGCGACCACGGCGCTCGCCGGCGCGCTGGCCGCGAGATCGAGGTCGGCGATGTAGGCAAGTCGCGCTATGGCGGCGGCCCCGCTCAGCGCCTCGATGGGCATGTGGACGATGACTTCGTGAGACCGTTCGAACGTTACGAGGTAGGTCTCCTCCGGCCTCTCACTCGGCTCGATGTAGACCGCATCGGCACCGCAACGAATTGCTGCAGCCAGCGCCAGGTCTGCTAACCGGATCGGGTCGACGGTCCGCGTCTCGTTGTTGGAGAGCTCACTCATCGCTTACCGCAGTTGGCGTCAAGCAGTCCCGATGATACTAACACAGGGTATGTCCTCCGAGATCGGGGCGGTGTCGGAGACCGCGGTGCTCCCAGGGGCGGTGCGCGTGCTCGTCGTCGACGATGATGCGGCGATTTGCCGCCAGCTCGCCGGTGGTCTCGCGAGTGCGGGATTCCAGGTCGTCACTGCGAATGATGCTGAGGGGGCATTTCGCCAGGCGTCGCAGACCCCGCCCGACGTCGCGATCGTCGACCTCGGGATGCCCGGCGTCAGCGGCTTCGACGTGATCCGGCGGCTCAAGGAGGTCCACGCCGCGGCGGTCCACGTGATCGTGCTGACCGGCCAGGATGACGAGCGCAGCCGGACCGAGGCGTTCGACGCCGGCACCGACGACTACGTGCTCAAGCCGACCGGCATTGCCGAGATCAAGCGCCGCATCAGTGCCGCCCTGCGCACGCAGCGAGCGTTCGTCCAGGTCCGGCTCGAGAATCCGCATTCCTGGTTCTTCCTCGACGTGAAGG
>DAIRFU010000223.1:0-5385 GCA_036794935.1 Kofleriaceae bacterium
CGCCATGGGACGCACCTCCTGCGGCCGAGAGCGCGTGGAGCTCGCCCCGCGAGGAGACATCGAAGCCGGCGAGGTGCTGGACGGCGAGGGCGTGGACGCGCGGATCGGGGAACGACTTGAGCGCGAACAGCGGCACGATGTTCGCGGCACGCGCGGCGGCGGCGACGCGCTGCATGGTGCGCTCGATCGCGCCGAGGTCGAAGACGAGGGCGGCGCGCGTGCAGCGAGCGAAGACGTCTGGATCGATCACGCGACGTAGCAGTCCGCTTCGGTCTCCACGAGCCATGACGGCCCGAGATGGAGGCGCCGGGACCTGCGCCCGGCGCCGGGATCGATGAAGCCGCTGACGTGGACGAAGGTGCACGCGGGGCGCACGGAGGCGAAGGCCTGGCCGTGGGCACGCGCGGCCTCGCGCCAGCGCGTCATGTCGACGAGCATGACGCGAGTCCGGATCACGTGCTCGCGCGTGCCGCCCGCGCGCTCGATGGCCTCGAGCATGATCTCGAGGGACCGGCGGGTCTGGCCGTAGACATCACCGGCGTGCGCCGTGGTGCCGTCGGCGGCGAGTGGCGCCGTGCCGGCGACGGCGATCAGCGGGCCGACGCGCACCGCGCGCGAGAGGCCGATCGAAGACTCGTACGGCGAGCCCGACGAGATCAGCTGGCGTTGCATCGCCGCGGAGTCTACGGCGCTTCGTCCGGCGGCAGGAACTTGATCCCGCTTTCGTCTGGCGCCGCAGCCGGTGCCTTGTCAGGCGGCAGGAACTTGATCCCGCTTCCGTCGGGCGCGGGCGCGGAGCCTGCGGCGGGCGCGGATGTCGTTGCGGCCTCGGTGGCCGCGGGCGGCTGGTTCGCACCCGGGCTCGACAGCAGCACGGCGGTGACGGGCACCGCGACCCCGAGGCCGATCAGCAGCGCGCCACGCCACTTGAGGCCGAGCCGGCCCTTGATCATGAAGATGCCGGACATCGCGAGGTAGAGCAGCAGGACCGCGAACGCGTCGGCGACGTACTTCCAGCCGTGGCGGTTGCGCGCGGTGTGGAGCCAGTTGGCCGCGCCGATGAACGCGCGCCGCTCGCGACCCTGGATCGTGACGTCGGTCCCGATGGCGGTGACCTTGGCGCCGTTGCCGTACTCGAGCCGGATCTCGTCACCTGCGCGGAAGGTCGAGATCGGCGTGCCGAGATCGGCGGCCTTCGCGAGGCGGGCGATCGCGACGTCGTCGGGCGCATCGTCGGGGATCGCGGCGATCTGGATCGTCTTCTCGTACGTGCGATAGCTGACATCGCCCCAGTCCTCGATGTGATTCTGTGCGATGCCGCTGATCGCGTAGATCACGGTGAAGCCGATCGCGAGGTACCCGACGTCGCGATGCACCGCGCGCAGCCATGCACGCCAGCGCTTCTTGATCACGGGGCCGATGCTCGAGTCGCGTACCTTCTCCGCGACCTCAGCCATACCGCTGTTCCTTCCACGGATCGGCGTGGTTGTGATAGCCGCGGACCTCCCAGTAGCCGGGCCTATCGTCCTTGACGAAGCGCAGGCCGGTGATCCACTTCGCACTCTTCCAGAAGTAGAGATCCGGGATCAGGCCGCGCACCGGGGCGCCGTGGGCGAGCGATAGCGGCTTGCCATCGAGGCGGTACGTGATCAGCGCGTTGTCGGTGGTCGCTTCCTTCAGCGGAACGTTCGCGGTGTAGCCGTGCGCCGCCTCGAGGATCACGTGGCGCGCCTCGCCCTTGACCTGCGCGATCTCGGCGAGCCTGGCGATCTGCACGCCCTTCCATTGCCCGCCGAGCATCGACCAGCCGGTCACGCAGTGGACGTCGGCGGTCTTGGTGACCTGCGGCAGCTCGAGCAGCGCGGCGTAGTCGACCTCGAACGGCCGCTTGACGAGGCCGTGGACCTTGAGCTTGAACGTCTTGACGTTGCCGTCACCCTCGTCGCCGCCCATCGCGCGCAGGTGCTCGAGCACGCGCTGGCCGGGCGGCAGCCGCGAGCGACCATCGCGGCGCTTCTCGGCGCGCGCCTCCTTCGTCAGATCGTCGGCGGCGATCCGGACCAGGGCGCCACCAAACGCCATCAGGGCCGTGCCCGCGGCGGCGGACTTGATGAAGTTGCGCCGATCGAGAGCTCGCCGGAGCTCGGGATAGCGGTCGAGATCGGGAGAATCGCTCACCATGCCTCCTTCATCGTGGCATACGAGTGGAGCACGCTCGGGTTACGCCGGATATCAGCTCGCGGATCACCAGAAATTCGCCGGGTTATCCGGATAGCGTAGACTTGGACGATGGGACCGCCCAGTCGATTCGACTTCGATTGGCCGAGGATCTCGCGCTGGTGCCTGCTCGGCACGATCGTGATGTTGCTCTGGCTGCTGGCGCCGGTGGCGACGTGCAGCTGGGGGGCGTTCCGCGACACGCCGATGGGCGAGATCGAGCCGCCCGCGGACGTGACCGCGGGGCAGCCCGGCGAGGAGCACGCCGAGGGGCCCGGGTTCTTGGAGCGCTGGGGCGGCGCGATGAAGGCCTGCTACCGAAAGACGCCGCTGCTCGGCCAGGAGGGCTGGAAGGGCAACCTCCTCATCGGGTTCGGCGCACTCACCGTGATCGCGTGGGCGCTCGGCTGGAACGAGCGCCGGCGCCACCGCACGTTCGCGGATCGCCGCTAACGAGTCGCCATGTAGATGTCGAGCGAGCCGCTGCGATTGCTCGTGAAGTACAGCGTGTGACCATCGGGCGACAGCCAGGCGTCGTTCTCCGCGTACTGCGTATTGATGCCGGGGACGAGCTCGGGATCCGCGTACGTGCCGTCGCCGTTCGGCGCGGCGCGCCACAGATCGTCATCACCTGCGGCGTCGCCGGTGAACCAGATCGCGCCGGTCGCGTCGGCGAACGCCTCGCCCTCGTAGCGCTGCGTGTCGAGGCCGGCCACGGTCGCGGGCGTGTCCCACGCGCTACTCGCGGACGTGCGCGTCGCGCGAAACACGTCGGAGCCGCCGCTCGCGGGCATCCGATCCGAACCGAGGTACAGCACGGTGTCGCTCCACGGCTGCGCGTTGTAGTCGTTGTCGTACGTGGTCGACAGCGAGCCGACGATCACGGGCGCCGCCCACGGCGAGGTCCGATCCGGCCGCGTCGACACGTACACGTCGACCGAGCTGGACGGCGGGCGATTGCTCGAGAAATACAGTGTCAAACCGTCGGTCGAGACCTCCATCGATGTCTCGAGCGACGCGCTCGACAGCTCGTCGATGCGCGACGGCAGCGACCACGGGTCCGTCACGGCGGCGCGGCGCGCCGTGTAGATATCGCTCTGGCCCGGCGCGACGCGATCCGACTCGAAGAAGATCTCGAGCATGTCGCCGGTGAGCGTGATGTCGTCGTCGCGGACGCCGGCCAGCGAGATCGCGACCTCGAGCGGCGTGCCGAACGGACCGGTCGCGAACGGTGCGTCGGGCGGTGCGTCGTCGATCAGCGGCGCATCGACGACGCGCGCGTCATCTCGATCGTCGCTGCCGCCATCGCTCGACGTCGCGACGCCGTGCTGGAAACTACAGCCCGCACACAACACGAACACCGCTGAAGCACGCATGACTCACGCGCGACCGTACACCGGCACGAGTGTTCCCGTCGTCAACGCATTCTCGGCAGACGCCAGGAACGCGATCGTTTGCGCAATTTGCGCAGGTTTTGGCCAGACCGCATGGTCGGCCTTCGGCATCGCGCTCCGGTTCGCAGGCGTGTCGATCGTCGACGGCAGCACCGCGTTGACCAGGATGTCATCGGCGAGGACCTCGGCGGCGAGCGTCTGCGTGATCGCCGCCACGCCCGCCTTGGCCACGGCATACGCGAGCATGCCGGGCGTCGGCACCTGTGCCGGCCGGGCCGCGACGTTGACGATGCGGCCGCCACCGCCGGTCTTGCGGATCGCCACCACCGCCTCGCGGCACGCGAGGAAGCACGTCACCGTGTTGAGCCGCCACTGCTTCTCGAAGTCGGCGAGCGACGTCGCCGCGACCGGCGCCATCGCGAAGCCGCCGACCAGGTGGATCGAGGCCCACAGCGCCGGCAGCGCGCCATAGAACGCGGCGACCTGTGCCTCGTCGCCGAGCGACACGCTCGGCACCGCGTGCACGCGCGAGTCGGTGCGCCAGGACAGGTGCGCCGGCAGCGCGGGCTCGACGATCGGCAGGTGCAGCGTGGCGCCGCGCTCGAGCAGGACCTCGACGAGGCCGGCGCCGAGCGCGCCGGTCGCTCCGGTCACGACGATGTTCATCAGAAGATGATAGAGCCGCAGGCGGCCTGGAACGTGTCCAGCGCCTCCTGAAGACCAATCGTCAGGTCGCCATCACAGATCGAGGAGAACACGGCCTGCGTGCTCCCGTTGCCGTTCGCCAGGTCGACGAACTGCTTGAGGCGGACGCCATCGGCGGCATCGCCGAAGCTCGACATGCAGTTGCCCTCGCCCGCGATCACCGCCGTCGCCCACCGCGTGCGGTTGCCCTTGAGCGTATCGAGGAAGTCGACCTGATCCTGCGGGTTCCAGTCGATCGGCGGCTGCGACGTGACGCCAATCGTGAAGTTGTTCTGGGTCGTCGATACATCGTCCTCGTCGGTGATGATCACGATCGCGAGCAGCGCGTCGTCACGGAGGAAGCCCGCGTTGGTGTCTGCTGCGCGCTCGTCGAGCGCCCACTTCGACATGAGGAGCGGCATCTCGAAGCCAGGGCCGGACGTGCCGACGTTGGCGCGACACGCGAGCGTCTCCGCCATCGTCGCGTCGGTGCGGTCGAGCCAGCGCTTCGTGTTGCTGCAGTTGTTCTGGAACTCGCCGTTCTCGCCCTGTTCGCTGAACGGTAACGGGGCGCCGAGACCCGTATCGATCGTGTAGGCGAGATCGCGGCCGGTCGTCGTCAGCGCGACGCGGAAGTCGACCGGCTGGCCCTCGTTGACCGTGTACGCCTCGAGCAGGCTCGCGAACATCGGGAAGTTCGTCGCGAGGTTGGTCTGCTCCTCGGCCATCGAGCCAGAGTTATCGACGACGAACACGATGTCCATCTTCTCGCACTCGCGCGACTGGTCCGTGCCGCTTCCGCTTCCGGAGCCGGCGTCCGGTCCGGATCCGTCGTCGTCACCGCCGACTCCGTCGCCGCGCATGGACGGGCCACACGCGAACAACAGGGCACTCAAGGCGCACAGATACAAAGCATTCCTCATACGAACCCCCTCGATGTGCGCGACCATACACACCGGTTTTTGCGATCGAAAGTGAATTCATCGTCGCGCGGGTGGTTTGCGCAGTTTGTGCAAGCAGAGCGTTGGCGAGCTTGCGGTCGCCGAGCGCAAGCGCCCGCCGGCGCTACGCCTCGAGTCCGACGTAGATG
>DAIRFU010000223.1:5395-10079 GCA_036794935.1 Kofleriaceae bacterium
GTCGTCGTCCTCGTCGAGCTCGGTGAGGAACTGTTCGACCTCGCCGCGCGCGGTCGCGTCATCGAGCTTCACCGGGTGCTTCGCGCGCCAGCCGATCCGCATGGTCGCGACCGTCCAGCCTCGGCCGGACAGCGCCTTGCTCACCGCATCGAGATCGGTCGGCTCGGTGTAGAACCGCGCGCTCTCGCCATCGGCCTCGACGTCCTGCGCGCCGGCCTCGATCGCCGCCTCCTCGACATCGGCGCCCTCGGGCGGCGTCGCGTCCACGATGCCGACGTGGTCGAAGTCCCACGCGACCGAGCCGGTGTTGCCGAGCTGTCCGTTGCGGAACAGGTGGCGGATGTTCGTCATGGTCCGCTTCGTGTTGTCGGTCAGGCACTCGGCGATCACCGGGACGCGGTGCGGTGCAAAGCCCTCGTAGACGACGGTGTCGTAGTGCGGCTTCTCGTCGAGCAGGCCGGCGCCCTTCTTGATCGCGCGCTCGAGCGTGTCCCGCGGCATCGATGCCTTCTTCGCGGCCTCGACCGCGGCGCGCAGCCGCGCGTTGAGCGCCGGATCCGGCCCGGCCTTCGCGGCCATGATGATCTCCTTCGCGAGCCGCGAGAACACTCTGCCTTTGGCCGTCGCGCTGGCGAGCCGGCCGGCGTGCTTCCACTGGGCACCCACAGGCGGGCTTCTATCACGAACATCGAGGACGGGGCGCTGCTATCCTCGATGGCGTGCCGCAGGACGCCCCAGGTCGCGAGCCGACGCAGGCCATGACCGGCGAGCCGCACACCGAGATCGACGTGACCGAGGTCGGCACGGAGGCGGCGTCCCCGAAGGCGCTCGCCGACGCGGCCGGCGGCGGCACGCAGATCTCGGAGCTCGGCGGCGCCGCCCGGCCCTCCGCGTGGGGGACCGCCTCGAACAACCGCACGTCACCACCGACGGCGGCCCAGGCGCTCGACAAGAGCGACCTCGCGCGGAGCAAGATGTTTCACCTGTTCGGCGTGTTCGCGCCGCTCGGTGCGCTCGCGCTGTCCCTGCTGATCGGCGGTGATCCGGTGGCGCGACACGCGTTCTGGATCGGCGCGGGGATGATCGCGGTCTGCAACGTGGGGCTCGTCTATCTGACGAGCAGCGCCGAGCGGTACAGCGCGCGCGGCGTCGGCCTGCTGTGGATGGTCGCGACGCTCGGCGTGCAGCCGGCGGTCTACTACTTCGGTCCGTTCTCCGCGGTCGTCATGGTGGACATGCTCGGGATCGTGTTCATCGCACTCGGCCGCGTGCGGTGGACCGCGCTCGCGACCGCGGTGATCTGCATCGGCGGCCACGTCGCGATCGCGTCGCCGATGATCCTCGGCGTCGTCAAGGACGTCGGCGTGTTGCCGAGCATCATGGCCGAGCGCAGCCAGCTCGTGATCGCCGAGGTGCTCGTCGTCGTGTTCCTCGCCTCCGGCTACGCGCTCGGCCGCTGGGCGCGCCGCACGGCGGCGACCGCGCTCGCCGATCTGCAGAGCGCGATGCGCATCATCGGCGACCGCGAGCAGGCGCTCGCCGAGGTGGTCGACGAGGCGGCGCGCCAGAAGCGCGTCAACGAGGGCCGGTGGACGAACCAGAAGCTCGGCGAGTGGCGGCTCGGCATCGTGCTCGGCCGCGGCGCGATGGGTGAGGTCTACGAGGCGCTCGGGCCGCAGGAGCAGCCGGCCGCGGTCAAGCTGCTCAACGCGCGCTCGACCGGCTCGAGCGCGATCGTCGAGCGCTTCCATCGCGAGATGGACGTCGCCGCGCGGCTGGAGTCGCCGCACATCGTCCACGTCTTCGAGGTGTCGTCGCCCGATGCGCCGGTGCCGTACATCGCGATGGAGCGCCTGCACGGCGTCGATCTCGCGACGCGGCTGCGCAACGAGAACCAGAACCGCATGCCGTCGGACGAGCTCGTCATCCTGCTCGATCAGGTCGCGCGCGGCCTCGAGGTGGCGCGGCTCGCCGGCGTGGTGCACCGCGATCTCAAGCCGCACAACTTGTTCCAGCACGATGGCTCGGTGTGGAAGATCCTCGACTTCGGCGTCTCCAAGGTGCTCGACAGCGAGGGCACGCTCACCGGAGATGGCATCGTCGGCACACCTCAATACATGGCGCCCGAGCAGGCGTCGGGCGGGCAGGTCACGCACCTCGCCGACGTCTACGCGCTCGGCGCGATCGCGTACCGCTGCCTGACCGGCCGCTCGCCGTTCAAGGGCAAGGACCTCGCCGAGCTGGTCTACCAGGTCGTCCACACGCCGCCGGTCCGGCCGAGCGCGCTCGGGCGGGTGTCGACGGCGATCGAGGACGTGCTCGCGGTCGCGATGGCCAAGGAGCCGCGCCGGCGCTTCCCGTCGGCGCTGACGTTCGCGCAGGCGTTCATCGCGGCGCGCCGCGGTCGCAAGGTCGCGATCGCGATCCCCGACAACGCCTGGATCTAGCTCCCACCCGCGAAAAATCTGAAACGCGGAGCGCGCGGCTGGTGTCACGGTCTCGTGATCCGGCGCCACGTGCTCGCCGCGCTGTCCGCCGGCGTCGAGGCCGGCGACGACGAGGCCGCGCGCGAGGTGCTGCGCGGCGCGGAGTGGATCCTGCGCGCACCCGCGCGGCGGGAGCTGTCGCGCGCGTTGATCGACGCCGCGCTGCTCACCGGCGAGCTCGGTGCCAGTGATCCCGAGGCGATCCGTCACGTCCATCGTGTCGCCGCGCTCAACCTCGCGAAGCGCTACGAGGTCGACGCGGCAAGCCGCGAGGATGTCGCCGCCGCGTACGCGACACTGTCGGTGCCGGCGCCATCGCGGGTGCCGGTCGCGACGATTCTCGCCGGCGCGCTCGTCGCGCTCGCCGCGCTGCTGCTCGTCTGGATCGCGGTGGCCGTGCGTGCGCCCTCGCACCCGGTGCGGCCGCAACCGCCGCTCGTCACCGGCGCGTTCTTCCACGGTGGCACGCCGGCACGCGACCGCGAGCTCGAGAGCTTCCTGGTCTCCGAGCTCACCGACCTGGTGGTCGAGACCGATGCCGATCGGCACGGCAGCCGCGAAGGCGCCCCGCGTAGCAAGCATGTCGCCGAGCTGCGCGACGCGCCAATCATCCGGGCGCGAGGTCCAGCGCTCGCCGCCGCGTGGCGCGCGCTGATCGATACCCTCGATCGCTGGGCCGACGCGCCGTCGCGCGGCCGCACGGTGCGCGCGATCGAGGCCGAGCTCGGCCGCCGCGCCCTGGGCGTCTCCGAGCAGCTCGCCGCGCTCGGCGTCGGCCTCTACCTGCAGGGTGACGTGATGATCGATCCCGATGGCGGGCGCGGGTCCCGCCCCCTCCAGTTCCAGCGCGGCGTCGCGCACGCGGTGGTGTTCGTGTTCGCGGTCGAGCGGGTCGTGTTCGTGCGCGCCGGGGGCGAGCCGCGTCGCGTTCTCGAGCTGCGCCGGCTCGACGGGCTGAACCTGCGGCACACGCTGCTCGGCCGCCAGGGCGCGGAGCACGGTGATCCGGTCGTGCTGCTCGACGAGGTCGACGAGCTCGCCGCCACGCACGTGCTGCCGACGCTCCGTGGCCACGCGTATCCGCTGGGCGATTCGGGGTGGCGGTCCACGATCTACGGGCGTGGCCCCGCGTTCCTCGCCGGTGAGGCGGTGCGCCGCGAGCTGGTCGCCGCGCTCGGCCCCGACGCGACCGACCCGGATCGTGCACGCGCGCGCGTGACCCGCATCCTCGCCGCGAGCGTGGGTCGCCACGAGGCGCGCCACGCGATCGATGCCGATCGCGACACGCCGCTGCGCTATCCCGCCGCGCTCGCCGCGTACCTGCCCGAGGATGGCGGCGAGCTCGCCGCCCGCGCGCGTGCCGAGCTGGCCGCGTACTTGAGCCAGATCGGCAACGAGCCCGTCGTGCCGCAGCTCGCGCTGTGGAACCTGGCGAGCCTCGCGTTCAACCGCGAGCGCTGGCGCACCGCGGAGGCCTACGCCGGTGTGGTCGTGATCGCGGGCCTCGCGCGCCAGCTCGGCATCGCGGCGCCGGGGCCGCTCGTCGTGACCGGCCGGCTCGATCGGCAGCGGCTCGTCGCACTGGCCCAGCCGCTCGCCGCGCAATCGAGCGAGAAGCTGCGCGCGGCCGCCCGCAAGCTGTGGATCGAGCTCTACGGCGAGCCCATGCTTCCCATCGTTGATTTGCTACGCTGACCGCATGGGCATTCTCCTCCGTGCAGTGGTCACCGGGTTCGGGCTCGCGCTCGGCTCCGCTCTGTTCAAGGAAGCGCGCACGCGCCTCGGCTGGACCGAAGAAGATGAAAAGGCGGCGCGCGCCAGGCAGGAGCGGGTCAACGCGCAAGATGGCGCGACCGACCCCGGACTCCAGACCACCTGACGCGCGGCCCGCGTGCGGCCGGCAACACTCCCGGCCGCTATGCTGTCGAATTCAGCGGCGCCGCGTCGGCTTTTGCGGGAGACTGGCGAGTAGTGGAGTCGGCCAACCTGGCACCCGGGCTATTGCTCGCCATGCCCCAGCTGGCGGATCCCAACTTCTCGCGCGCCGTCGTCCTGATGATCGAGCACAGCGAGCAGGGCTCGTTCGGGCTGGTCATCAATCACCCGAGCCCGATCAAGGCGAGCGAGCTGCTCGATAGTCTCGAGATGTGCTGGCGCGGCGCGGACAGCGCGGTCGTGTGGGCCGGTGGTCCGGTCAG
>DAIRFU010000224.1:0-10063 GCA_036794935.1 Kofleriaceae bacterium
GGGACCTCCGAGTCCCTCCGGACCCGCCGATCGGACCGCCTCCGCTTGACAGGCGGGGTTTGATGGTGAGGAACCCAGAGCCCCCGACGCGCCCCGTCCACCCGATCCCGTGGAGGTCCTCGCGATGCGCACCCCGGTTCGACGTTCCCTGGTTCTCGCGATCCTGGCCGCCCTCCTGCTCGTTCCCGCTCTCGCACACGCCGACGCCACGCGTCGCGCCCCCGCGGCGCCGGCGGCGAAGACCGCCGGTAGCGATCATCGAACACCCGATGCTCGGCAGATGAAGTCCGACGACTGCGCGCGCGCCCGCAAGCAGCACAAGACGTGCGTGCTCGACATGGGCGGCGAGGACATCACCGGCAACGGCGTCAAGGGCAACGGCGAACACGTCGATGTGCTCACGCTCGGCCCGCAGACGAGTCTCGTCCGCGTCCGCCACGACTTCATCGTCGAGATCCTCAGGTCGGCTGAAGACCTGTAGCCGGAGCTACTTGCAATCGAGCACGGCCTGGCACGAGGCGTTGCTCATCACGCACTCCTTGTGCGCCTCGACCTTGGCCTGGTTCTCTCGATCGGCGCGCAGCACCTCGCAGGCGGCCACGCACTCCTTCTCGTCGAACGGGATCTCGGCCTTGGTCGCCGTGATGCAGTCGCTCTCGCGCGCGCAGATGTCGACGCACGTCTTGCTGCGCGGCTGGGTGCAGCCAGCGACGAGCGCGACGACGACGAACCAACGCATGTCGCTAGTCTAGACCACTGCCGAGCGTGCGGCGCGTCTGGTGTGGATCGATGAACGGCAGAATCGCCGCGAAGCTGAGGTGAATCACGGCGGCCACGACATAGATCCCCTGATACGTCCACCAGTGCTCGGCCGGTCCCGCGAGCCGGTAGCCCAGGGTCGTGGAGAAGTTCGACAAGGACATGTACGCGGTGAACTGAGTTGCGGCGATCCGCGGCCACGAAACGTCCATGCACAGCGCGAACAACGAGACCGTCGCGACGCCCGAGCACAGGGGCTCGATGAACAGCACCGCGTAGATGAAGGTGTCGTCGTGCCACAACGGCCGTGCAACCGCGAACCCCAACCAGGAGACCGCGAGGACGACCATCGCGATCCCGGCGAGCCGGCGGTGACCGATCTTGTCGGCGAGGAAGCCGCCGAGGACCGAGCCGCCAAGTCCGAGCAAGAGCCCGGGACCACCGATCACCGCGGCGAGCTTCGTGTCGGTCCAGCCGAGTTGCTGCGTGAACATCACGTTCGCGATCGTCGTGAGCAGACCGATCGCGATGGTCTGTCCGAGCATGAGCAGCCCGCAAAGCAACGTCGAGCGCAGCGCGAATGCGCGCGTCAGCGAGCGCAGGACGACGCCAAGCGGTTGGCCACGCGGCGACTCGCCCGCGCGCTCACGCACGAGCAGCGGCACGAGCATGATCGCGAGCAGCAGCACGGTCTGCAGCACCAGTGCGCTGCGCAGGCCGCTCCACGCGATCACCGCGGACAGGCCGGCACCGCCGATCGCGCCACCTCCATACTTCGAGCCGTACATGAGGCCGTTCGCGCGGCCGCGCTCGCTCTCGTCGAGCAGGTCGACTGCGAGCGCATCGACCGCGACGTCCTGCATCGAGTTGAACACGGTGTGGACGAGCACCATGGTCATCAGCAGATCGAGATCCTGCGCGAGATCCGGGATCGCCAGCATGGCGCCGATCGTCGCGGCCATGCCCAGCTGCGCGAAGATGATCCAGGGCCTGCGGCGGCCGAACCGCCGGATCGTGAACGCATCCATGATCGGCCCCCACACCCATTTGAACGAGTACGGCAACACGGTTGCCGCGAGGGCGGTGCCGACGGCGCTGGCATCCATGCCACGGTTGGCGAGATAGGCCGGTAGCGTCACTGCCGTGAATCCCCAGGGGATCCCCTGCGCTACGTAGAGCACGCAGAGCGTGAACAGACGCAGCCAGCGCCGCTCGGCGAGACTCACCCGACGAGCCTAAACGCGATCTGCTACGCTGAGCCACTGCCCGTGACGGACAAAGCCAAACACAAGTCCACGCACATCAAGCTGACGTCGCACCCGGGCACGGGCAGTGCCCGGCCGATCCCGATCGACTGGGGAGCCGCCGATCCGAAGACCCGCGGCCCGATCATCGCGACCCTGACCGACGCCGATCACCGCAACGTGATCGGCACGCACTCGGGCAGCTACGCGGTCTACCGCGCGCTCGCGATCGCCGCGAAGGCGCTCGACCCGCACCACGTCCCCGACCTGACGAACACGGCCCCGACCGATTCGATCGGCCCGTATCCGCAGTGGCGCGATCCGGAACGGATCGTCTCGATCGATCCGTACGGCCACCTCGTCCAGGACGTGTTCGCCGACTACCTCAAGCAGGGCTACGACATCCGGCCGACGATCGCGGTGACCCAGGCGCACATCGACATGCCCGAGGTCGTCGACGCGATCGAGGCCGGCCGCATCCCGGTCGACGGCAAGATCGTCAAGAGCAAGCGCGAGGTGCCGGTGACCAAGGCGGCGACCGAGCCCGTGTGGTACCTGCCCGGCGTCGCGAAGCGGTTCGGCTGCACCGAGAGCGACCTGCGCCGCACCCTGTTCGAGCAGACCGGCGGCATGTTCCCCGAGCTGGTCACGCGCGGCGACCTCGACGTGTTCCTGCCGCCGATCGGCGGCCAGACGGTCTACATGTTCGGCGATCCGGCCAAGCTCGCCGATCCGAGCGTCACGCTCACCGCGCGGGTCCACGACGAGTGCAACGGCTCCGACGTGTTCGGCTCCGATATCTGCACGTGCCGGCCGTACCTCGCCCACGCCGTCGAGGAGTGCATCCGCGGCGCGCAGGCCGGTGGCGTCGGCCTCATCGTCTACTTCCGCAAGGAGGGGCGCGCGCTCGGCGAGGTCACGAAATTCCTCGTCTACAACGCGCGCAAGCGCCAGCAGGGCGGGGACAGCGCGGCCCAGTACTTCGCGCGCACCGAGTGCGTCGCCGGCGTCCAGGACATGCGGTTTCAGGAGCTGATGCCCGACGTCCTGCACTGGCTCGGCGTCAAGAAGATCCACCGCCTCGTCTCGATGTCGAACATGAAGTACGACGCGATCGTGCGCAGTGGCATCGAGGTCGGCGAGCGCGTGCGCATCCCGGACTCGCTGATCCCCGCCGACGCGCGCGTCGAGATGGACGCGAAGATGGCCGCCGGCTACTTCACGCCCGAGGCCCCGCCCGCGGCCGACGAGCTGCTCAAGGCCAAGGGCCGCAGCCTCATCGAGTAGCGCGCGCTTCGATAAGCATCAGGCGCGCGTGCCGTTTTCTCGCCTCCGCGCGCGGGCTCGGTTAGCTGTGGACGGATGCGACGACTCGCTCTGGTGATGCTGGTGCTCGCGGGATGCCTCGATAACCCGTCGGTCGACGTCGACACGGCGTCGCTCGACATGCCGCGGGGGACCAGCGACGAGGTCACGGTCTCGCTCGACGGCACGCCGGTCGACGATCTGTTCTCGGTGGTGTGGACCATCGACGACGCGAGCGTCGTGTCGGTCGCGCCGGCGTGGGACGGCAAGCGGCTGCGCGTCGACGCCGCGCACGAGGGCGCGACGATGCTCCACGTCAATTCGCACGGCCAGACGTTCGATATCCCGGTCCACGTCGGCCCCCCGGCGATCCAGTACATGTGGATCGAACCGTCCACCGTGACCACGTCGGTCGGCGCCGAAGTCCGCGTCAAGGCAACCGGACTCGATACGCTGTACCGCCTGCAGGACCTGACGCCCGCGAGCGAGTGGGTGATCAGCGACGAGGCGATCGCGAACCTCGACATGGCCGGCATGATGCTCGAGGCGACCGGCGAAGGGCACACGACACTGCGCGCGAGCTTTGGCGATCTCGCGACGATTACCGAGGTCACGATCTCGAAGTGAGGTAGCCTGGCCGCGCAATGTCGGCGAGTGACGAGGAGATCGCGGTCGCGTACCTACGCTCGCCGCTCTCGATCCGCGCCCGTTGCGAGAACATCCTCGAGGCCGGCTTCTCGGGCGCGCTCGAGCACTTCGCGATCGAGATGACCGCGATGCCGCGCGTGATCGACGAGGTCGTCGCCGTGACCCGGCAGAGCTACCCGTCCCTCGACATCCCGGTGCACGGCCGGATCAATCACTTTCGCGCGGGCGGCGTCGACCGGGTCGCCGCGCTCGAGCACGAGCTCGCGCCGCTGTCCCGCGACGAGCGCGCGCGTGCGTGGATCGATCTGGTCGTCGTCTCGGTGCTGCTCGACGCCGGCGCGGGCGCGAGCTGGCGGTTTGTCGAGCCGGGCACCGGGCTCTCGTTCGGACGCTCCGAGGGGCTCGCCGTCGCCAGCCTGCACGCGTTCGAGTCGGGCCTGTTCTCGTCGGATCCGGACCAGCCGCTGCGCGTCGACGCGACCGCGCTACGCGCGCTCGAGCCCGAGCGGCTCGCCGCCGCATTCCAGGTGCGAGACGACAACCCGCTCGTCGGTGCCGAAGGACGCATCGAGCTCGTGCGTGCACTCGGCACCGCACTCGTCGAGGCGCCGCTGATCTTCCCGGGCGAGCGGCCCGGCGGGCTGTTCGATCACTTCCTGTGGATCGCGATCGAGAGTCGCGCGCCGTCGGGATCGATCTCGCGCGCGGTCGCGACGAAGGTCGATGCCCCCTCGATCCTGCTCGCGCTCCTCGAGGGACTCGGCCCGATCTGGCCCGGGCGCATCGCGCTCGATGGCGTCAACCTCGGCGACGTCTGGCCGCATCCCGCCGCTGGCGGCACCGGACCGTCGGCCGGCCTCGTGCCGTTTCACAAGCTGTCGCAGTGGCTCGCGTACTCGCTGTTCGAGCCGCTGTCGCGCGCCGGCCTCACGGTCACGCAGCCGGGTGCGCTCACCGGTCTGCCCGAGTACCGCAACGGCGGCCTGTTGCTCGATCTCGGCGTGCTGATGCCCAAGCACGCGCGCGTGCGCGATCAGGTCCACGCGCCGGGCGACGAGGTGATCGTCGAGTGGCGCGCGCTCACCGTCGCGTTGCTCGATCGCGTCGCCGAGGGTGTCCGCGAGCGCCTCGGCAAGTCTCCGTCGGAGCTGCCGCTCGCGAACATCCTCGAAGGTGGGACATGGGCCGCCGGACGCGCCGTCGCCGCGCGCATGCGTCCGGACGGTGGCTCGCCGATCCAGATCGTCTCCGACGGCACGGTCTTCTAGCCATTCGGCGGAGCGACGGTCCCTGCGACAGACGGTGCGACCGTCGCTGATCCGCGTGGCTGCGGCCAAGTGTCCGGATCCGCTCGTCCGCGTCGTGGCATCGGAGTTGAACAAGGAACGCTCCGCCGAAACAAGGAGCCCCGCCATGACTCGACTCGACACCATCGTCTCTCGCCAGCGCAGATCTCGCCTGCGTGATCTCGCGTTCGCCGCCTTCGTGGTGCTCGCGGGCGCGTGCTCGATCGCGACCGTCTCGACCGCCGTCCACGCCGCACACCACGACGTCGCGCGGCGCTAGATGCGATGCGCGCGAGCCTGCGACAGCGGCAGGCCTGCGACAGCCGGTGCGACAGGGCAAATCTGCTTCGCCACCATGCAACTGATTGAAATAACGAACGGAAATCCTGGCATCGCAGTCGCATTAGCGTCCGTTCGCTTCTGCCGAAAGGACCTCCCATGAACACCCGCCTCGACAACATCGCGACCCGCCAGAGCAAGACCCGCCTTCGTGACGCGTTCTTCGCCGCGTGCGTCGCGCTCGCCGCCGCCGTCTCGATCACGACCGTCTCGACCGCTTCGCACGCCGCTTCGCACGCAACGGCCTCGGCCGAGCTCGTGCAGCGCTGATGCCTCCCGAGCTGCCGCGCGATCTGCGCGCCCGTAGCTCCTCACGGATCCGGCGCTACCTCGCCGCCGGTGGCTCGGCGCTGAGTCGCTCTGGTACCTTCGCCGTGCACATGCCCGGCAAGGTCCACGTCATCGATCACCCGCTGGTCCAACACAAGCTGACGCTGATGCGCTCGAGAGACACGAGCACCAGCACGTTCCGCAACCTGCTCCGCGAGATCAGCATGCTGCTCGCGTACGAGGTGTGCCGCGACCTGCCGACGACGAACGTGAAGATCGAGACCCCGATCGCGGGGACGACCGCGCCGATGCTCGACGGCAAGAAGATCGTGCTGATCTCGATCCTGCGCGCCGGCAACGGCATCCTCGACGGCATGCTCGAGATCCTGCCGTCGGCACGCGTCGGGCACATCGGCCTCTACCGCGATCCGAAGACGCTCGTCGCCGTCGAGTACTACTACAAGGTGCCCGACAACATGGGCGACCGCGACGCGATCGTGGTCGACCCGATGCTCGCGACCGGCAACTCGGCGGTCGCCGCGATCGATCGGCTCAAGGAGAGCGGGCCGCGATCGATCAAGTTCGTCTGCCTGCTCACGTGCCCCGAGGGCATCCGTACCTTCCACGCCACCCATCCCGACGTACCGATCTATACGGCCGCAGTCGACGACTCGCTCAACGAGAAGAGCTACATCGTCCCCGGCCTCGGCGACGCGGGCGACCGCCTGTTCGGGACAAAATAGACTCTGATCTCCGTTCGTTAGCAGGACGTCCGCAAAAACAGATTGCGGGTTTCCGTTTGAACGGATAAAGATCTAGTCATGAGTCGCGCAGCCGTTGCCACCGACATCGTGAGCCTCGACGAGTACCGTCGCAGTCGCGGTGAGCGGCGGTCGATGCAGCCGCGCAACCAGACCGTCGCCCCGTCCCCTCCGGTCGCACGCGCCGTGTGGGTATACTGGGTCCCGGTTTGGGTCTGGTGAAGAAGAAAGCGTCAGGAACCACAGTGGCAACCCAGCGGGTGGAGAAGCCTGCACGCCCCGAAGACGCCACGCCGGCGCATGCCCATGCCGAGAGCACGGATCTCGCGCCTGTCGTCGGTGCGAACCTGCGCCGGCTGCGCACGCGCCGCGGCCTGTCGCTCGAGCGACTCGCACAGATCTCCGGCGTGTCGCGCGCGATGCTGGGCCAGATCGAGCTCGGCCAGAGCGCACCGACGATCAACGTGCTGTGGAAGATCGCGCGCGCACTCGAGGTCACGTTCTCGGCGCTGATCAGCGCGCGCACGCAATCCGGCGCGCTCGTGCTGCGCGCGCAGGAGTCGAAGATCCTGACCAGCAAGGATCGCAGCTTCTCGTCGCGCGCACTGTTCCCGTTCGACGAGCCGCGCCGCGTCGAGTTCTACGAGCTCCGGCTCGCGGGCGGCACCGTCGAGGACGCCGACGCACACCCGCCGGGCACCACCGAGAACCTCGTCGTCACCGGCGGGACGGTCGAGATCGACGTCGCCGGAGACACCCACCGGCTCGAGACCGGCGATTCGATCCTGTTCGAGGCGGACACGCCGCACGCGTACCGCAACCCGGGCAAGGTCGAGGCGGTGATGTACCTCGTGATGACGTACGCCGAAGAGATCGGCTAGCTCGCGAGCGCGTACACGACGCGCCGAGCCCGACCGCGATCGCGGCGGCCGCAAACCAGAGCGGGGACAGACGCCGACCCACGCGACGGATCGACACCGGTCATCCGATCGACCATGGTACCGGCATGAAGAGCGTCGTCGCACAGCGCCACGGTGGCCCCGAGGTGCTCGAGCTCGCCGACCGTCACGAGCCAGTCGTCGACGCGCACGACGTCCTGATCGAGGTTCGCGCGGCCAGCCTGAACCCGCTCGACTACAAGCTGCGCACCGGCAAGGCCAAGCTGGCGATCCCGGTCGAGCCACCGATCCCGCTCGGCTGCGATGTCGCGGGCGTGGTCAGCGCCACCGGCGGCGAGGTCACCCGCTTCAACGTCGGCGACGAGGTGTTCGCGCGCCTCGAGAAGCTGCGCATGGGCGGCCTCGCCGAGCGCGTCGCCGCGGACGAGCGCGTCGTCGCGCACAAGCCCACGCGCGCGAGCTTCATCGAGGCTGCGGCCATCCCGCTCGCCGGGTTGACCGCGCTGCAGGCGCTGCGCGACTGCGCCCAGCTGCGCGCCGGGCAACGCGTGCTGATCCATGCCGGTGCCGGCGGCGTCGGCAGCCTCGCGATCCAGATCGCGAAGATCATGGGCCTGCACGTCCTGACGACCACGAGCGGCAAGAACGTGGACTTCGTCAAGTCACTCGGTGCCGACGAGGTCATCGACTACACGGCCGAGCGGGTACTCGACCGCGCGCATGATCTCGACGCCGTGTTCGACACGCTCGGCTCGACGGAGCTCGACTCGATCGCGGCCGTCAAGCGCGGCGGAGTCGTCGTCGGGATCGGCGGCCTGCCCGATCTCGCGTTCGCGCGCGCGTCGCTGCCGGCGTGGATCCGCCCCGCGCTGTGGCTGATGACGATGAAGCGCCGCCGCGCCGCCGCGAGCGCGGGCGTGCGGTTCGTGTACCTGTTCATGCGGCCCGACGGCGAGCAGCTCGCCGAGCTCGCGCGCTGGATCGACGCCGGCACGCTGCGCCCGATCGTGCACCGCACGTACCCGCTCACCGAGTTTCGCGAGGCATTCGCCGAGCTCGAGCGCGGCCGTGCGCGCGGCAAGATCGTCATGACGATCTAGTCCCCGAAACGGCGGAGAGCCGCTCGCGGCGGCCCTCGCGTCGACGAAGCTCTGCGCTTACGACGCCATCATCATCATCGGCATGCCACCGCACATCATCATGCACGGCATGCCCATGTTCATCATGTTCGTCATCATGGTCATGCGCTCCTTCATCATGTCCATCTGAGACATGTCCATCGGCATCATCTTGCAGATCATGCCGTCCTTCCCCATCTCGCACGTCATCTTGCACATCATCGGCATCCCCATGCCCATGCCCATCATGGGCATCATCATCGGCATCCCCATCATCATCGGGTTCATGCCCATCATCGGGTTCATGCCCATCATCGGGTTCATGCCCATCATCGGGTTCATGCCCATCATCGGGTTCATCATCGGCATCATCGGATTCATCCCCATCTGGTTGTTCGGCGCCGCGTTCATCATGGTGTCCGCATCCTATGAGGCGCCCGCCAAGGCGCAAGGCTCCCGCACCCACGCACGTACGGCTCGCCTGCCGTTTCCTCTGCTCGTGCGGAGGAGTGTCTCGCCCTCCGGACCCTTCTCCGTCGCGACGGACCAGGCGCTGTGATCACGGACGAACGCGGCATATACTGCGCGCGATGTCCGGACCGAAAGGCGCTCGTGGGCGAAGGTTCGAAGGCGCGCTCGATCCGATCGCCGCCGCACTGAACGCGTCGGTCGGGTTCGATCACCGCCTACTCCCGCACGATGTCGCCGGCTCGATCGCGCACGCCGAGATGCTCGCCGCGCAGGGACTGATCTCGGCGGCGGACGCGCAGGCGATCACCGCCGGGCTGCGCCACGTCGAGCAGCGGCTCGCGAGTGGCGAGCTCGCGTGGGACGACGCGCTCGAGGACGTTCACATGAATGTCGAGGCGCGGCTGATCGACGAGGTCGGCGACGCCGGCCGCCGGCTGCACACCGCGCGAAGCCGCAACGATCAGGTGGCGACCGATCTGCGGCTCTACGCGCTCGCCTCGGCCGAGCAGCTCATCGATGCGCTCGATGGCGTGCGCCGCGCGCTCGTCGTGCAGGCCCGGCAGCACGTCGACACGCTCGTGCCGGGCTACACCCACTTGCAGCGCGCGCAGCCGGTGCGGCTCGCCCATCACCTGCTCGCGTACGAGGCGATGTTCGACCGCGACCGCGGCCGCATCGCCGACGCCGCGCATCGCACCGATGCCTCGCCGCTCGGCTCGGGTGCGCTCGCCGCGACCACGCTGCCGATCGACCGCGAGCGCACCGCACGCGCGCTCGGCTTCTCCGAGGTGACGACGAACTCGCTCGATGCCGTGGGCGACCGCGACTTCGCGATCGAGCTGGTCGCCGCGTGCGCGCTCTGTCAGCTCCACCTGTCGCGGCTCGGCGAGGAGCTCGTCCTGTGGACATCGCAGGAGTTCGGCTTCGCGAAGATCGGCGAGGCGTACTGCTCGGGCAGCTCGC
>DAIRFU010000225.1:0-10062 GCA_036794935.1 Kofleriaceae bacterium
CGATCCGAACATCTCCTCGCAGTACGACCTCATCGAGCTGCTCGCGAACCGGCGCGGCAAGCTCCCGCAAGACCGCCCGCACTACATCAAGGTCGACGCCTACCGCGGCTTCGAGATCGGCAAGAACAGCGTGCTGACGATCGGTGGGCGCGTGCGCGCACTGTCCGGGATCCCGACGAATGCGCTCGCCGCCCACTACCTGTATGGCGCTGACGAGTCGTTCCTGTTGCCGCGCGGGCAGCTCGGCCGCACGTCGTTCGATCACGGCGTCGACTTGCACGTCGCGTACAAGCGCAAGCTCGCGCACGGCACGGCCGCCGAGCTGTACGTCGATGTGTTCAATGCCTACAACCGCCAGGGCGCGTTCCGCGTCGACGAGACGTACGCACCGCAGTACTCGCTGGCGGCCGGCGGTGCCGGCGGCCAGGAGCAGAACGCGAACCCGATCTCGGGCGGCACGTATGAAGATCTGATCTGGGCCAAGGCGATCGACAAGGACGGCGTGGAGACCGGCTCACCGATCGGCCGCAACCCGAACTTCGGCCGTACTACCGCGCGCTACGCGCCCGCTGCGGCGCAGGTGGGCTTTCGTGTCACGTTCTAGCCCGGTCCGCGACCACCGGTTTTCGAGCGTTATCGCGGTACACGTCTTGCTGTCTCGTCACCCACGATGAGGCCGATCCGTAAGATTGTCGTGCTGGGTGCCAACGGGGCGATGGGCTCGGGATCGGGGGCGGTGTTCGCCGCGGCCGGGATCCCGACCGTATTCCTGGCCCGCTCTCTGGAGAAGGCCGAGGCCGGACGCACGCGCGCCGAGAAGCTCGCGAAGGGCAAGGTGCCACCGCGCTCGATCGCCGTCGGCACGTACGACTCCGACCTCGCACGCGTCGTCGGCGAGGCGGACCTCGTGTTCGAGGCCGTCGCCGAGGACCTCGAGACCAAGCGCAAGATATTCGCGCTGATCGACAGGGTGCGCGCGCCGGGCGCGATCGTCGCGACCGTGTCGTCCGGGTTGTCGATCGCCCAGATGTGCGCCGGCCGCAGCGAGGACTTCTGCAGGAACTTCCTCGGTGTCCACCTGTTCAACCCACCGACGCTGATCACCGGCACCGAGATCATCCCGCACGCCGGGACCGATCGCGAGGTCGTCGAGCTGATGCGCCACGTGCTCGAGGCGACGTTCGGCCGCGTCGTCATCGAGTGCAAGGACACGCCGGCGTTCGCGGGCAACCGCATCGGGTTCAAGCTGCTCAACGAGATCGCGCAGCTCGCCGAGGAGCACGGCGTCGCGTACATGGATCAGCTCGTCGGCTCCCACACCGGGCGCGCTCTCGCGCCGCTCGCGACGATCGATCTCGTCGGCTGGGACGTGCACAAGGCGATCGTCGACAACTTGCACGCGAACACGCGCGACGAAGCGCACGCTGCGTTCCTGCTCCCCGCGTACATGGCTCGCGGCATCGAGCGCGGTCACCTCGGCCGCAAGACGCGCGACAAGGGCGGCTTCTTCCGGGTCGACGGCAAGGGCGACGATGCCGTCCACTTCGTGCTCGATCCGGTGACCGGCGACTACCGCAAGCTCGCCGAGCAGAGGCCGCCGGTGCCCGCGTTCATCGAGCGCATGAAGGCGGCGATCGAGTCGGGGCGCCACCCCGAGGCGTTCGACATCCTGGTCCGCACCGGCGGCAAGGATGCACGGCTGCTCCGCCGGGTGATGCTCGGCTACATCAGCTACTCGCTCGGCCGCGTCGGCGAGGTCGTCGCCCACGCGCGCGACGTCGATCGCATCATGGGGTTTGGCTTCAACTGGGCGCCGCCGAGCGTGCTCGTCGATGCGATCGGTGCCGCGCGGACGATCGCGCTGCTCGAGGCCGAGAAGCTGCCGGTACCACCCGCCGTCAGCGAGGCGGCCAGCGCCGGTGTGCCGCTGTTCGCCGAGCCCTCCGTCGACTCGGGTCGCTTCTTCGTCGCTGCGTAGTATCGTTCGTTCGTGGCCGAGCGCTTCTTCACGGCCGACTACGTCGAGCGCGCGACGTTGCGCGACGGCACGCGGGTGGTACTCCGCCTGATCAGCCCGGACGACAAGCTGCTGCTGCGCCACGAGTTCGAGACGTGGTCACACGCATCGCGCTACGCGCGGTTTCACGCGCCGAAGACCCGGCTCACCGATGGCGAGCTCGCGTACCTCACCGAGGTCGATCAGGAGAGTCACTTCGCGCTCGGCGCGCTGCGCGAGGACGGCGACGGCCACGGCGCGCCGGTCGGGCTCGGCATCGCGCGCTTCATCCGGCTGCCCACCGCGATCGGCGAGCCGGTCACCGCGGAGGCCGCGATCTCGGTGGCGGATGGCGCGCAGAGCCAGGGGCTCGGCCGGCTGCTGTTCGTGCGCCTCGCGGCGGCGGCAGCCGAGCGCGGGATCGAGCACTTTCGCTGCGAGGTCCTCGGCAGCAACCCGATGATGAAGGCGCTGATCGACGCCGTGGCGCCCGTGCACTCGACCGAGGTCGAGAGCGGCGTGATGTCGATCGACTTCGCGGTGCCCGCGCTCGAGCCCGACATCGCACCGAGCGAGCCGCCCGAGGGTGGCCTGTACCGCTTCTTCCGCGCCGTCGCCGAGGGTGCGGTCGAGGTCGTGCGCCACGTGATCGGCTAGCGCCACTCGGCGATCGACGGCACGCGGATCGACGCGAGCGCGGGCAGGTCGAACCCGAAGTAGCGGGCGACCAGCGCGCGCAGCTCGGCGCGATCGGCGAGCTGATACGTCTGCGTGTCGCCGCCGCGCACCAGCGTGACGTCGCGGTCATGCACCCGGACCTCGCCGTCGAGCGTGAACGCGCGCATCATGAGCATCCGCGTGAACGCGGAGGCCGGGTGCGTCGCCGTGAAGTGGTTCGCCATCTCGAAGTCGATCGGAATGTCGGCCTCGAGCGTCGACGTCCACAGGCGCTGGCCGTCCAGCTCGAGCGCGTACTCGCCGCCATCGCGGACGAGCCGATGACCGCCGGCCGGCGTGCCGTCGAGCGGCACCGGCACGCGCGGCCCGCGCCCGCCGAAACCCGGATCGAGCACCACGTCGCCGACGGTCAGGAACATGTGCGTGCGTGGCGCCGAGCCGCGCGGCGTCACGATCACGACGCGCGCGCTGTGGGTCTTGACCGCGAACCCGAGCTCGCGCAGCACCGCCGCGACGAGCGTCGCGTGCTCGTAGCAGTAGCCACCTCGGCGCGCGACGACGAGCTTGCTCTCGAGCGCGTCGAGATCGAGCCGCGGCGGCTCGCCGAGGAGAACGTCGAGGTTCTCGAACGGGATCGCCTGCATGTGTTGCGCGAGAATCGCCGCGAGCACCGCGGAATTTGCGCTCCGCGTGCCCTGCCAGCCGATCCGCGCGAAGTATGCATCGAGATTCATTGCCCACAGCGTACGGCAGCGATGCCACGCACTCCGAGGTCTCCGTAGACAATTGGCCTGCGCGATGCACCGAAATGGATCATGCAGATCCCCGTCGAAGTCACGTTCAAAGAGCTGAGCCGGAGCGATGCCCTGGAAGCTCGCGTCAGAGATTGGGTCGACAAGCTGGAGCGCGTCTACGATCGCATCGTTCGCTGCGAGGTCATGATCGAGACCCCGCATCGCCACCACCGCAACGGTCGCCAGTATCACGTCCGGGTCCGCCTCACGGTGCCCGGCGGCGAGATCGTCGCGAGCCACGATCCGGGTCCCGACGAGGCGCACGAGGACGCCTACGTCGCGCTGCGCGATGCATTCATCGCCGTGCGGCGCCAGCTCGAGGACTACGTTCGCAAGTCACTCAAGCGCGGTGACACCAACCGCATGGTCGAGCGCCAGGGCGCCGCGCACGGCCGCATCACGTTCCTCGATGTCGAGAAGGAGTGGGGCTGGCTCGAGCCCGACGACGGCCGGCGGATCTACTTTCACAAGAACAGCGTCCTCGGCGGCGTCGATCACCTCGAGCTCGGCGATGAGGTCCGCTTCACGGAGGAGGACGGCAACGAGGGGCCGCAAGCGAGCACCGTCGATCCGATCGGCATGCACGGTCGTCACGCGATGTCGCAGCCGGCGGGCTGATCGCGACGACGGATCCGTGGCCGCGCCCTCTGGTTCACTCCCGTCTGGCTCGGTATACGTCGCAGCGGAGGAATCATGGCACTCAAGAGAACCAGCACGGCTGTCTGGCACGGCAAGGGCGCGACGGGATCGGGGACGCTCACCACGCTCTCCGGCGCGATGAAGGATCAACCCTACAGCGCGAACGCGCGCTTTCAGTCCGAGGACGGCAAGGCGGGCACGAACCCCGAGGAGCTGATCGCGGCGGCGCACGCGGGCTGCTTCACGATGGCGCTCAGCTTCCAGCTCACGAACGCCGGCCTCGATCCGACCGAGCTCAAGACGGTCGCGACGGTCAGCATCGAGAAGCAGGAGCCCGGCTGGACGATCACGAACATCCACCTCGACGTTCAGGGCAAGGTGCCCGGCGTCGCGGCCGATCAGTTCCAGACGCTGGCCGACAACGCGAAGAAGGGCTGCCCGATCTCGCGTGCGCTGTCGGCGACGAACATCACGATGACCGCGAAGCTCGCGTAGCGAGCGGCGTCAGTCGAGATCGACATCGACGGACTTGAGCGTACCGGGCGGCGGCGGCGGTCCCTTGCGGACCCGCTGGAACGTCTGCTTGAGCTCCTCGGTCTCGACCTCGACGGTGAGACCTTCGAGCGCGCTCTTCGGTAGGCCGAGCGCCCCGGCGAGCGCGCGCAGGTAATCGTCCTCGGCGAGATCGAGCTCCTCGTCGGCCTCGTTCACCGCAGCGACGAGGTGGAGCAGCTGCTTGCGATCGTCCTCGCCGTCGCCCCTGAACGGCGCGGCCGACGCGGCGAGATCGAACGCCTCGGGAGCGAACGAGGCGATCTTCAGCTCGACCTCGGTCGGCAGCTCGCCGGCGAGCCCCTCGAGCAGCGAGCGCACCTCGTCCCTCTCGGCGTCCTTGAGCTCCTTGTCCGCGTAGGCGGCACCGAGCAGCAACTCGCAAAGCGGCAGGATCCGATCGGTAGCGAGCGACATGGAGCGACCATTCTACACGGCTATCCCGGGGAGATCCGCGGGGATCCACAGCTGAACGATGTCTACCGCCGCGTGACGTTGCGGGCAGTCCGGATCACCGCGTTACCCTCTCCCCCATGCGCGTCATCCTCGCCTCGGCCTTCGTCGCCACCGTCCTTGCCACCGCTCCCGCTCGCGCGGACAGCTTCGTCGAGGTCGCCGGCGGCGTCTCGCTCCCGCTCTCGGATGACAACTGGACGGACGCAGTCGAGAGCAGCCCGCTGCTCGCCCTGCGCGTCGGTGCGTTCCCGAACGAGATCGGCGGCTACGTCTCCGCGGACTGGATGCCGACGAACACCGACGCGGAGGGCGGTACGTTTCCGGGCGGGTCGACCGACATCTCGGCGCACCGGTTCCGCCTGATGGTCGGCCCGCTGTTCCACCACGCGATCAGCAACACGCTCGCGGTCACCGGCCGCGCCGGCGTCGGCGCCGACATCGCGTACGCGAGCGCGTCGGGCACGGTGCTCGGTGCCAGCTACGACGAATCGGAGACCGACGTCGGCCTCGGCTTCGAGTTTGGCGGCGGCGTGTGGGCCCGGCTGGGCGGCATCGAGCTCGGCGGCGAGGTCGCGATCCCGATCGGCCTCCACGACGACGACAACGACGTGATCGACTTCGACTACACGAGCGTCGATCTGCAGCTCTTGTTCGGCGCGCGCTTCATCTCGCGGTAGGGTGCAAGAGGCGAGCGTGGCGTCCGGTCGGCTTGCCGCGTAGCTCCTCGAGCACCTCGCTCGGCAGCGGGAACCAGCGCAGCTCCTCGAAGTCGTTCGTGCGCGGGTGCTCCTCGATCGTGAGCGAGCGGAACTCGTCGGTCGTCGCCGCGATGATCTTCTTCGCCTCGTCGATGTAGTTCGGCAGCGCCCACTCCGGCTCGGTGGAATACCGCGAGCGGTACTCCATCGTGCCGGTGCGATACGAGATGTCGGCCAGGCTCATCACGCGCTTCTTGCCCGCCGCGCGATGCCGCCACTCGCCGGTGTCGGGGTCGAACGCGTAGTGCGGCAGCAGCCGCCAGCCGTCGTTCGCGATCAGGTGGATCGCGTCGAGCAGGAACGAGAACTGCGTCTCCGACAGGAAGTAGTTGAAGTTGACGCGGACCCAGCCGGGCTTGATGCCCTCGCAGCCGCGCACGATCTCGCGCTCGAACTCCTTGCTGGTCGCGACGTCGATGCCGAGCAGCCGATGGCCGTACGGGCCGGCGCAGCCGCAGCCGCCGCGCGACTGGATGCCGAACAGATCGTTGAGCAGCGCGACGACGAAGTTGTGATGCAGATACGCCTGACGGTGGCGCACGATGAACGACACGATCGAGAGCCGCCACGCGCTCTGGTTACCGAGGATCGCGAGGTTCGGGTTCGCCGACCACGACGCGATCGCGCGCTGGATGAAGTCGACCTCGCGCTCGCGGATCGCGTCGGCACCGACCGCCTCCTTGAGCTGGAACACGAGGCCGGCGCGGATCGACTCGATGATCGCCGGCGTACCGCCCTCCTCGCGGATCACCGGATCGGTGACGTACCGATGCTCCTCCTGGTTGACGTACGCGACGGTCCCGCCGCCGGGACACGCGGGCACCGTGTTGACGAGCAGCGCGCGCTTGACGACGAGCACGCCGGGCGTCTGCGGGCCGCCGATGAACTTGTGCGGCGAGATGAAGACCGCATCCTTGTAGGCGAGCTCCTCGTCCTCCTTCATCTCGATCTTCACGTACGGGCCGGCGGCCGCGTAGTCCCAGAACGACAGCGCGCCATGACGGTGGAGCACGGTCGAGACCGCACGCGTGTCGGTCGCGATGCCGGTGACGTTCGATGCGGCCGAGAACGAGCCGATCTTGAGCGGGCGCGCCGCGTGGCGGACGAGCTCCTGCTCGAGGTGGGCGAGGTCGACGTGGCCGTCGCTGTCCTCGTGGATCACGACAACGTCGGCGATCGACTCGCGCCACGGCAGCTCGTTCGAGTGGTGCTCGAACGGGCCGATGAACACGACCGGCCGCTCGGCCTCGGGGATGTGGCTCGTCAGCTGATAGCGGGCGTCGAGATCGGCGGGCACGCGCAGGTTCAGGATGTCGAGCAGCTTGTTGATCGCGCCGGTCGCGCCCGAGCCGCAGAAGATGACGCAGTCGTCGTCGCCGCCGCCGACGGCGTGACGGATGATCTCGCGGGCGTCCTCGCGAAATTGCGTGGTCTGTGCGCCGGTGCCGCTGGTCTCGGTGTGCGTGTTCGCGTAGAGCGGCATCACCTGCTCGCGGATCAGCTCCTCGATGAACGTGATCGAGCGGCCGCTCGCCGTGTAGTCGGCATAGGTGACGCGGCGCGATCCGTACGGTCCTTCGAGCGCGTGATCGTCACCGATGATCGACGCACGGATGGTCTCGATCAGGCGAGCGCTCGCGGGGTGCACACAGACCCAATAACACGGCGGCGCCTCGCATGTCCTCGACGCACCGGGTCACGCGGACTTACACGCGCAGCACGATCTTGCCGAACCCGGCGTTGCTCGCCATTCGCTCGTGCGCCTTCGCGACATCCGCGAGCGGCATCACGCAGTCGACCACCGGCTTCACGATCCCGCGCGCGAGCAGCGGCACGACCTGGGTCTCGAACGCGCGCATCGCGGCGATCTTCTCCTCGAGCGGGCGGGCGCGCAGCACGGTGCCCAGGATGCGGACGCGCTTGCGCAGCACGAGCCCGAGATCGAGCTCGGTCTTCGCGCCGGCCATGAGGCCGACCAGCGCGATGCGGCCGAGCGTCTGCACGCAGCGCAGATCCTCGGCGAGGTAGCCGCCGCCGACCAGCTCGAGGATCACGGCGGCGCCGTCGGGCTGCGCGGCGCGGACCGCCTCGGCGAACCGGCGACCCTCGACGCAGATGCCGATATCCATGCCGAGCGAGCGTGCGCGATCGAGCTTGTCCGGGGTGCGCGCGGTACCGATCACGTACGCACCGAGTGCGCGGCCGAGCTGCGCCGCCGCCGTGCCGACGCCACTGCCGACCGCATGCACGAGCAGCGGCTCGCCGCTCCTCAGCTGCGCCTGGGTGACGATCGCGTCGTGTGCGGTGACGAACGCCTCGACCACCGCGGCTGCATCCTCGAAGCTCATCCCGTCGGGGATGCGGGCGAGTGCGCGCTCGTGGCTGACGATCGACTCCGCGTAACCGCCACCGCCGACCAGGCCGAACACTCGATCACCGACCGCGAACCGCTCGCTCCCGGGTCCTACCACCTCGACCTCGCCGGCGATCTCGAGACCCGGGATATCGGCGGGAGAGTCGGCCGGCGCGGCGTAGCCGCCCATGCGTTGCAACAGATCCGCGCGGTTGACCGCGGTCGCACGCACGCGCACCCGCACCTCGCCTCGCGCCGGTTCAGGTGCGGGCCGCTCGACGAGAGCGAGGACGTCGGGACCGCCGGGCTTCGTGATCACGATGGCGCGCATCGCGGGGAGGTGTACCATCCCTGTATGCGGACGATCGCGCCGCTGCTCCTCGCCGCCGCCGTCGCGCTGATCGCGTGCGGCGCGCAACCCAATCAGCCCGTGCTCGCGAACGTGCCGCGCCCGGACCCGGGCGTCGTCGGCGGTGCCGCCGCTGCCGCCGCCGCGGCCATCACGCTCGCCGATCCCGACGCCGCGGCCCGCAAGGCCGAGAAGAACGAGCCGACCCCGAAGCAGCCGATCGAGGTGAAGGAGAACGTGCCCGCCTCGGTGCTCGATCGGCTCGACAAGGCGGAGGCCACGAAGGCGACGCCGGACGCGGCTTCGGCCGAGTCGGCCCGGCCGAAGCCACCGGCGACCAAGGCTCCACCGCGGTCCAAGCAGCCGGTGGACTTGAAGCTGTCGCGCGACCCGGTCGAAGAATAAGGGCACGCGCTGACCCGTGATCGCCGGTTGATGCGTCGCGTCAGCGGCTAGCCGACCTGCCGGATCTGGACAACGTGGCGCGCTCCCGACGCGCTGTTAAACCGCAGTCGATAGCTGAATCCTCTTGAGGTTACAGGGTGGTCCGACCATGGTCGAACCAATGGCGCGGTGATTGCAACGCAATGCGTTACCATGCGTTCGTTCCTGGCTTTGACTCTATTTGCGGCGGCGTGCACCTCCAACTCCCCGGCCGGCGGGCCGACCTATGACTCGGTCCACGACCGGCTCGCGGACAGCCCGACCCGGCTGATCGTCGGTGTCGACGGCAGCTCCGGCTCGATCACGGCGCGGCGGTGGACGCCGACCGGCTGGGTCGAGGGCACGACCCCGGTCACCATCGAGAGCGGCGAGCTCGTCGCCACCGCAGACGCGAGCGGCACGCTCACCCTCGAGCAGGGCACGGTCGGCCTCGCGCCGATCGAGATTCCGGACGAGGTGTTCGACAAGCCCGCGCAGCTCGCGGACGTCCGGATCACGTTGACCGAGCCCGCGACCGCGCCGGCGACGTGGACGAGTGACGACGACGTCACGGCGAGCTTCACGCTCGAGCTCGACTTCGACTGGTCGATCGCGATCAACGGCAGCACCACCCCGCTCGGCACCCAGCACCTGCCGCCGGTCACCGTGGATGTCATGCTGACCGGCGGCGGCGATCACGTCGATGCATCGGTCGCGCTGCACGCGGACGGCGAGCTGTGGAACTGGGCCGACCTGCTCCAGATGACGGCGATGGACCTGTCGCTGTCGGCCGCGACGGCCGACTGACACGCGCTCAGGCCGGCCGCAGCGGGTACGGCTCGTCGCCGAACACGGGCTCGGGGATGCTGCGCGGCGCCTCGATGTTCTCGGGCGGCTCGCCGAGGCTGGTCGCCGCCGGGCCGTTGAGCACCCGGCCCTCGCAGTCGAACCGCGAGCCGTGCACCGGGCAGTCCCAGGTCTTCTCGACCTCGTTCCAGCGCACCACGCCGTTGAAGTGCGGGCAGCGCGCGTTCATCAAGTGACACTGGCCCTGCTCGTCTTTG